>CAZSTY010000081.1:1796-6236 GCA_964609885.1 uncultured archaeon | reverse complement strand
CTCGTTGTAGCGTGGGTGCCCCTCAGAGTCGACGATAACTGACCCTGCCACAGCCTGGGCCTCCAGCACAGACACTCCCATTACCACATTCCCAATCTTGACGCAGAACACACTTCCATCACATGACATCGACCAGTCCTTTAAAGAGGCAAACTGTGCCCGTGCCTCGAGGATTCCCGAAAGCACAAGTACCACACAGACACCAGTTTCGAAAGCCGTCTTGGCTGGTATCATGATTGGGCTAAGAGCACCTACAAGAGGTAGTAGGTACATCAAGACGGTGTAGGCCATACCTCCCACTACTGCAACTACCCACAGGAAATGAACTATTCTAGAATCGATACGAGAAAGGGATTGCATCAGATCCTGTCTCCCATCACAAGTACCTCTCTTCTTGTTGGGTTTCCCGCTCTGCAATTGTTCGTCTGCTTGCTGAAAACAACGCAACGTGAATCAAGGGCCGAACAATGTTGAACGTTGAGCGCACCTCCAGCTTGCGACGCAATTCGGTTCGTCTTGTCATTACAATACAGCGATGTCCGTGTCACCTATGGCTTCTTGATGTCCGATACTTAAGCCCGTATCACTTGTCGCGAACGATTCTGTGGCGCTCAAATACGTCATGTAGGCACTACTAGCTGCCTTGGTGGCAAATTAAACACTGAGAGTGAGCTCTTATGGACAGGCTCTGGTTGCTGACGGTACTCTTGATTGCAGCGATCATACCCTTCGCTGCTTCATCATCTCTCAGTCCACACGATAGTACGGGCAGTTTCCCAATAGATTGTGATTACTTGGTGAACCAGTCCTATACTAGCCGAACTATGGACGTTCCCGTGAACCTCCGGAATACCTCAGCGCAGCATTCAGTGCAGTTGTCACGCGGGTTTCACGAAAGACAGGCACATTGGGCTAGACCAGTCACATCCGAGCATGAAGATAACATGGTATCTCATTCGAACCCCTTCGTAACAGTAGTGACACAATCCTATGCAATGGCAGATCTGTGTGACGTTGACCAACGACAGTTCAGAACAGAACCCGCTGGAAAGGTTCAATTCTCTCTCGCCCACCATGACGAACGACCTGCGATTCCCTCAAGGCTATCACGCGCAATGGATTCAACGCTGAGCGGGCGGCATGCCCCAACGGTACTGGCGATAAGTGAAGTTTCTCAAATGGCGCCGTTTGTCAACAGGGTGTCGCCACCAGTATGCTCCTCCGCCCCAAGAGAGAAATCGAACAGTATCCGTAACTCTGCAATTCTCCCAACTCCCTCAAGAGATTTGCTTGGTCTGGATGAATCTGGCCGCTCTTTGTCGTCTACGATTAGGTCATCACCTTCACGGTCAGCAATAGGCACTGGCTCTGGCTTCAGTGTTGAGTACGAAATCCCATATTCGCCTAGCAACAGTGTTGGACATGTTGAGAGAGGGCCGCGCCTTGTTGCTCAGACTTCGCCTCTATGGTTCGAATCTCAACACTTGGGACTCTACGACCCTCCTATGCAACAGGACAAGAGTTGTCAGCTGCCGGCCGCAACCCGAACACGTGCAAGAAGACTAAGCACAGAGTCCCACGGATGCAACACTACCGGAATTGAGGCGTCGGACACGCCATACTCAAGCCAAGACTCGTTTCTCATTGTTATCCGAAACGAAACTGTAATGCTGCACGCATCATTGTCACAGAATCTCCCAGCTCCAGCCTCAATTGCTAATCAGGAGATAGAGTTCTACGATGAAACACATAATCTCTTCCTCGGCTCTTCAAAGACAAATTCTGATGGAGTCGCGGTCTTGGCTTGGACCCCGTCACCAGACATTCCTCTTGGGCCTACCTTGCTCAACGCAACCTTTCGGGGTAACGAGTCCATCTTTCTCGCGCCCTCTGTCCAATGGATCAACGTCACAATCTATGCGCGCACGCAGATTCTTCTGGAGTTGGAGAAAGACAAAGTTGCGCCAGGTGATTGGCTCATGGCCAGAATACATCTACTAGATGACTGGGGCAAACCAATCGGCAACGCCTGTGTTTCAGTTGAAGGCACCGACGCGCCCCTTCTAAGTGGAGTGACAGACTCGCAAGGCCTAGCGCTCTTTAAGATGGTGTGCAATACCTCGTGGGCCCAGTACGGAGAGAACACAGTCGTTGTCCACTACAACAGAGATGATCTGCTCTACTTCTCAGATGCTCATGCAGTGGCAACATTCGTAATGAGTCGTATTGCTACATCCATTGTACTCTCAAGCGATGTGCCTCTTTCAAATTCGGGCTGTAATAGTATCAACTTCTCCCTAGCAATACGTGCGGAGGGCAAACCCCTTGCAGGAGCTCCTGTAGATGTATTGATTGATGGCGTACACTCCCTTACAGAAACAAGCAACTCATCAGGCCACATTTTCATATTCATCAGTCTGAATAGATCTCTTGCACTCGGGAGTCACTGCCTTCGAGCTGTGTACGTCGGGTCCGAGCGCTATGAGCCATGTTCGCTTGAAGTCGAGTTCAACATAACGTCACTCGTACGATTGAACATAGAATCAGACACACCACTTGTAATTGGGGAATGGGGATCCCTACGTATCACACTCCATGACACCCTTGGTCGTCCCGTTGCTAATGCCTCTGTGGCCGTGCGCGAAGGCCCCAATCAGATATTCGTTGTTCCGATGAACGGTCGCACAACTGTTGACACATGGTTCTTGGTCGACTCAACACCGGGGCGCCACAAGCTCTCACTTCAGATTATCGGGAATCCTTTCATAATCAACTCCAGTACAACCGTTGATGTCATCTTCTGGTCACGATTACTTCTTGATGTTGAAACCGGTATCAACGGGTATGCATTTCCATTGCAGAAGGTCCCGATTGCCGTTCGTGTTTCGGACTGGTGGGGGAATAGGCAGGGCGTACTGCTCCAGATTTACATCAACGACTCCCTTAAGTACGAAACTACGTCCGGTTTGGACGGCGCTGTCGCATTACAGGTTCGAGCACCTAGAGAAGAAGGCCGGTATTCATTCGTAGTGGTCGCAACCGGAAACGAATACGAGCTTGAAGCACATGTTGCTCTCACGGTTCACGTCAGACGAGAGATTCCAGCATCGGTTGAAATCGAGTCCTACGAGGTGGTTCCCCCCCTGCAACACATCGAACTACGTCTAAGGATCCGGCTCCTTAACGGCACCCCATTCAATGGCCCTCTTTTCAACTACACATGGTTGGATGTACAACACACAGTAGTCGGAGCGAAGAACGGCTGCCTCGCACTCCATTTAGAAGTGCCATCTCTGCCTGGGGTTTACACTCTTCATTATGTTGTGTTCGGACCCTGTGTCCTAGCGTCCACAGGAATGTTAGAACTCTCGCTTTCTGCGTCGGATATCGCTGTATCGCAGGGTGTAGGTTTCGGACCGCTTCTCGGTACAATTGTGATGTCAGTTTCCCTTGTGGCATTTGCAGTTGCAAGGCGCCACACTGTTGTTAGATGAGGACTGTAGAATCGTAGAATAGGTGGTGCTCCGGCCGGGATTTGAACCCGGGTCAGGGGATCGAGAGTCCCCTATGCTGGGCCGGACTACAGTCGGTACCCCATCGATTCTCGACAGGTTTCTACCGGAGCCGTGCTGTGCCAGTCCGGAGCAGGTACGTGCGATGGCCATTACAAAATAAGCATTTCTCTATCGTGCAAAGACGACTCGGGCGGAAGATGGTGCCCTGTCCGCCCAGTGAACTACGGTCCAAGAAGGTTAGTGAGACCACCCCAGCTGTCTTGAAGAACTTCCAAGAGACCGTTGACGACTTCCTGAGCCCAGCCGGTTGCTTGGAGAATCACGGCAATCACAATTGAAACTGTAACAACGGCTAGACCCAGTAGAAGACTCTCCTCGACCAAAGGCCCCGCTTGCTCATTACGAACAATCGACTGTTGCATTTTCATTTCACGTATCACATCTACCAGTCGATTTGGATGTATATTAACTCCCCGCGGAAAACCTCACTGTTTGCCTACATGAGAGAGAGTGTCTTGCCAGAACGTGTCGCCGATTGTTCCTATGTTTCTATGTTTCCGCTCATAGGCATCGTACAGAAATGAAACGATGCTGTCGTACGCTTCTGAGATGTCCACGTTCATGTACGAACGTGCAGCGGTTTTGAAAGCGCCGTCAGAAGGCCAGCTGTCGGGCGGAGAGGTGCCTGTTGCGAGTGAGTACAATGTGTTAAGCCCAGAGAATTCAACAATACCATTTCGAACTGCTCGGCGCACTTCAACAATTTCTGTCACAATTCTTCTTGAGGATGTAGGGACTGGCCGCGCGATAGTGACTATTACGTCCATTAACGCAATGGCGGGTTCTGTAACGCCATGATCATATCTCCACCTTGAAATCAGAGCTGTTGCAGATGTACTGTGGCAGGTCTGTATTGATCGGAGAC
>CAZSTY010000081.1:0-1786 GCA_964609885.1 uncultured archaeon | reverse complement strand
GAAAAAGAGCTCGACTGTGTTCTGCAGTCTGAATCTCGCCAAGAATCAAGTAGTCTGGTGACCGGTGCAGGGTCTTTGCTATCTCGGAGGACTTGCTTAGATACTTGACAGCCTCATCAACTGGTGAAACAGAGAATCTTACCTGATGATGTGAACCATGAACTCGGCTCTCAACGGCGTCCTCAATGTAGATCTTTCTCCAGGAAGCTGGCGAACAGGCGTCGAGAGCATTCAGGAGCGTTGTCTTCCCAGAGCCTGGCTCTCCTGTGATGGATATGTTCAGCCTCATCAGGAATGCCAGTAACACAATCTATGCAGCCTCAACTGTTAACGTATGATTCTCAATCAAGTCGAGCAGCGTAAAGGGCGTCGTCCGCGTTCGTCGAATCTCGAACTGCAGGCCATCGGGACTGAGTGGCGGAATGCTTGCCGACCATCTTACATGGGTCTTCTCATCTACTGCTATGTCTGCCTTGAACGATGGGTTTCTTCTATCTAGATGGAGATTGGTTTGCGCTCTGAGAAATGTTACTATTCTGTCTGAGTCTGCGTCATCTAGTATGATTGAAGTTTCGCAACGGCCATGGATACCATGACTAACGTAGATCGATGTGTAAGGCCTATCAAGAAAAACATCCTCAACGTAGTCATCGAGCAGTAGTGGCAATAGTGATCCTATTGGCGTTGTTGCATGGGCCACGAGCTGCGCGATTCTGTGTATGGTATCCTGACCCAGTTCTGGGAGGTTTCGCGTTACAACTCCCTTGGTGGCTTTAACGACACGTTGAATCTGGTGGTGGAGGGCCAGTTCTGCCATCTGCATCCGCTCATGCGTCAGCTTGACGTCGGCTAGAACCGCTTCTAATACCTGATGTTCGAACGGTGATTTCAGTAGCGGGTATGGATTGTAGACAAGGCGACCACTTTCGATTGTTATGAGAATAAGATATGGATCGACCGCGTAGCAGTTCACAATCTTATGAAACAGTGGCTCGGCCCCAACGTATCCGGTTTTCCATGCACACTCTCTTGGGGCAATATTCCGTATCTTGTCAGATGCATCTTCCGTACTCCACTGATCAAAGTATTTCGTCATTGCGACCGTAATGCTATCAGACAGTCGGTTACCCCTCCAAGGTGGTTCCCGGATAACTTCGCAGTCGTCATCTAGAAGATGAACAAAGCCCCTGTCTTGTTCCACAAGAACAATGGATTCGTTGGAAGTCGAGTTCTCGATTTCACTGCACTTCCCCCCTTGAAACCGTGGACAACTGCTGCAGCGTCCTGGTGAACAGATGATGATGTGAGCCAGCTTCTTGCGGTACATGGCTGCCCCCATGCTACTAACTCACCTCGCTTCTAGAGCATTTGGCGAACTTGAGCAAGAAACTTCTATCAAACCTGCTTACCTCCCAGTGCTTTCTCATTATGCTGGTTCGTGAACACGCTACTTGGAAAATGCGACTTTTTGGTCGGTGGAGGACATCTCTCGTAGTATGCTCTTTATGACACCAAAGTGATCCCGGATGCTGTACTCGGCAACATTGGTTGCCATCGATGTAATCTTCTGCGTAAGGACAGCTCTTCGCTTGTACTCCGCCGCAATGATTCTATCAGCTGCATATGCTGCAGAGGCTGCAAAGATGAATGGATTCCGGCCCCCACGTTTGAGTACAGGAATGTTTTCTATAACTCGAATAAGCGCACTGCGAAGACTGTTCTCATACTCCTTCATTTTCCACCCTCTTGCGGTGGCTCTTCGCACTACCTCATCATGGTTGACTAT
>CAZSTY010000080.1:0-6244 GCA_964609885.1 uncultured archaeon | reverse complement strand
TGTTTCGGCGGGGCGTGGAGCGCTACTGATAAGGGGTTCGGAGCACGCGATGCGGCGTGGGCCTATCACAGCTCAATCGTGGTCCTTGTTTGTCGCACCATTCTCACTCTCTTCGGCTTCTGAATCCGCGGCCCTTGCAAACAGCTCGGGGCCGAACAGAATCAGGCCGAAGATGAGGATTATTGTCACGATTCCGATAGGTGTGCTGAGAAGACTTCTCAACCACAGACTGATGTTTCCGACCCACGGAATTGTCAGGACGACGACACCCACTATTTCATCATAGGTTCGATCACCCGGGTCCTCAACAGAGTTTGCGTCCCCCTTTGTGTAGAAGTGGAGAACGCCATCGACGTTCTCTATCCGAACAACCCTGTGAACTATCGGAGCACCCGTGTACCATGTGTCCTGGTACACGATTATGTCGCCCTCGTGTATCTGGTCGGCGGGAACACGCCGAAGGACCAGCAGGTCTCCCACGTTCAGCGTCGGCACCATAGACTCGCTCGTGACCACAACAAGTGGAGTTGTTGTTCCCATGGCAAACATAAACAGTCCATAGCCGGCCGTGGTTCCGCCAACAACTATTGCCACTAGAATGAGTGTCTTGGCGGTTTCGGACCTCTTGTCCCATTTCAAAACGGACTTTACTCGTTCCATCGTGCCGCGCCATCGGCGCTACGATATCAGTCTGCTATAAAGCTTGAGTCCCTGACAGTCCGGCCTTTGGCGAGTGAGAGCGCGAACCGCGACAGCGTAGGAAGTGGTCGAAATCAAAAGCTTCAACTTAGTGGGGCCACTTGCTCGTTTCGAGTGGCTGAACAATGAGCAACGTGTGGACCCGGGCAAGGCGGAATACCCCCCAGATCGACTGCGGCCTCTGTGGCCGCCCCACATGTTCTTCATTTACACGAGCTTACTTGGCTGACCAGCTCGGACTCGATGACTGTCCGATTCTCAGGACCCCTGACTTCGCGAATCTGAGGGTTTCTCTTGAGCTGTTGAAACGAGACAATCCGCTTGGGCCTCATGTTGCTCCCCCAGCCAAGTCCGAACTCGTGCTGTTCTCCCCATGTGCAGAAGACTCCTCCCTCATCTCGGCTGAGGCTCGCGTATTCAACGGGGTCGGTGAAGGTCAGTATGTCCGATTCGGTGGTTTTGACCCCGCGTTGTTATGTGATCTCCTCGATGCCACAGAGCCAATTCTGACATCTGTGAAGTGCAGTCGTGAGCTTGGGTATGCTCGTGCTGACTACGACGAGTCGAATGTGACGATTCTTCAAGACGGTCGTGTCAATCTTCGGAGACTACCCAGCCGCGCAGCAGCCGAAGACCTATTTGGCCGAATCGAGCGGGTGGTCTTGGGTGCGATCATCTGTGACTGCTGCGGGTGCGAACTCCTGTCGATAGTCGTCGGAGAGTGTGAGAAGGCAGGGAACACTCATCCAGCATTGCATGCGGGTTCGGCGTCACATGTGGAGTGTGCGCGGGGCGAGCTACAAGACATCGTTGTGGGGACCATGAACAACCAGCTGCTGAGCGCCAAGGAGATCATCGCCGAATGTCGGCAGATCATCCTGACGGCCTGTGGTCAACTCCTCAAGGGGGTGAAGGTCAGAGAAGAGTCATGCGATATCGAAGGAATCTGGCGTTTCGTAGTGAGGGCACTGGCAGGCGCAGAGAGAGACTCCTTCCCTGTTCTTCTTCGCGTGGCGGCCATGGTGTGGTTTGCACGCATGGCCTGTTTCTCTCTGTCCGACCTCACTCTGCGTTTCCAGATCTTGAACGAGGGGGAGCAACGGGGTGTTTCGGGACTCTTGGCAAATGCTCTCAGGGGCAAGGTACCCGCAAAGAGCTCTCTTGAGGGCTCGGTGGAGTATATCATGGCAATTGCCGACGTTGCAGGGGTCGCGAGAGGCATCCGGCTACTATCAATCTGACTCCTATTCGCAACGAGTGAACCGGTGCCTCACGTCCTTGATGATAGAGAGAATCCGTGCGGCGTCGACGCGTCTGTCAGGCTCCCATTCCTCGACGAGAGTGACTTCAGCCTGCTCTTCGTCGGTCAGGAACTGTTGCAGAATGCGAGTCTTCTTGCGCTCAGATTCGGCAACTCGCATCGCGTCCCTCGTTGTGGGAAAGCCCGTTTCCGGCACCTCAGACGCGGTGAAGACGTACCACGAGTTGGGGCCCAGATTGATTGCAATGACCTCAGCTGGCAACAGGTCGATGTCTTCCTTGAAGATCAGTGACTCACCAACTTCTACACGCCCCTCAAAGGGCTCCACGCACCCGTCTCTTGATAGCAGAAACTCGTTGAAGTTAACGAGAACCTTCTTGGCGGCTTTTCTTAGGGTCTCGATGTCCGTTTCAACGATGAAGCCCCCTTCCGGATACTGTTCTGAGTTTACTTCGCGTTCGACCATCGGAGCTCGCCACACGGACGAATAAGCTGGCCTTATCCTTTATGGAATAGTGGCGCTTACCTACCTCTTAATTAGCAGCATCACCATCCTCCAGCTCGGACACATTTGGGACACGGATTGGTCTGTCCAGACATGTGTCGTGCGAGCGAGGATTGACCATGTTCTGGCGTCGAAGGACTGGCAGATCTGATGTTGTGGCAGTAAATGGGGTTGTTGCCTGCTCTGAGGTGTTGGCGGCCGAGGCAGGTGTGGAGATCATGCGCGCAGGAGGCAATGCCGTTGATGCCGCAGTTGCTGCAGCCGCTGTTCTTGACGTGACCGAGCCGTTCTCGACGGGTTGTGGTGGCGACGCCTTTGCGCTAGTTCATGTACCGGGCAAGACGCGACCTATTGCCTACAACGGTTCCGGGCGGGCAGGGTCTCTTGTCACTCTTGAAGACCTTCTCGCCAAGGGGTGGTCGGAGATGCCCGTCCGCGGTGGGCCGCCAGTGACGGTGCCAGGGGCAATGCATCTCTGGCATACACTTCTCAAAGAGCATGGCAATCTTGACCTCTCACGTGTTCTGGCCCCCGCAATCAGATACGCCACAGAAGGGTTCCCTGTGGCCCCTCTCATCTCCCAGTACTGGCAACAGCTGCTTTCTGTGCTGCAGAATGACGCGGCGCGCAGGACTTTCACACAGGACGGTGCAGCTCCGCAAGTTGGCGAGATTATGCATAATCGGGAACTGGGGCAGACTCTCCGGACAGTGATAGAAGAGGGCGTCGACGAGTTCTACGAGGGTCGAATCGCGGAGAGGATTGTCACAACCGTTCAGCGGAACGGCGGGTTCTTGACAATGGATGATATGCGCCGTCATGCCACTGACCGGATTGACCCAATCTCAGTACCATACCACGACGTCGAGGTGTTCGAGTGCCCCCCCAACGGGCAGGGCTTCGCTGCACTTGTGATGCTACGACTCATGGTCGAGCTGGAGGTAGAGCGTTTTGGACCGCTGGATACCGAGCGCTATCACCTGATGATTGAGGCGAAGAAGCTGGCTTACGCCGACCTGCTTGAACATAATGCGGATCCACGTTTCCACGATGTGCCCCTACGGGAGCTGCTGTCACGAGAGTACGCATCAGAGCGGGCCTCTGCAGTTTCACTTGACAGCGTGATGAAGCCCCCGCCGAGTGGGATTCCCCGTGGGGGTGATACAGTCTACGTTGCTGCAGCAGACCGAGATGGCATGGCGATATCGCTCATCAACAGTCTGTACATGGGCTTTGGGTCCGGGCTTGTGGTCCCGGGCACAGGAATCAAGCTCCAGAATCGAGGCAGGCTCTTCAGTCTTGACTCTGATCATCCCAACTGCTACGCGCCGGGCAAGCGCCCGTTCAATACAATCATTCCTGGTGCCCTGTACCGTGATGGAGACCTTCTCGGTGTGTTTGGTGTCATGGGCGGAGACCATCAGGCCCAGGCGCATGCGCAGGTTGTGAGTAGTATCGTGGACTACGGAATGTCCCCTCAAGAGGCGATTGAGCATCCTCGTTTCCATCATGATCAAGCGAGCAACACAGTCGCATTGGAGAATGGCATTCCCACGCATGTCCAGGGGCGCCTGCGCAGGCTCGGTCACCACCTTGTTCACGAAACGGCAGCAGGCTTTGGCGGAGGCCAGGTCATAGTGCGTCTGAGAGAGTCATGGATTGCAGGCTCGGATCATCGGAAAGATGGTCATGCTGCCGCCTTCTGAGTGGTACCGGTATGGACACTCTTGCACACTCGCGGGATTGGTGGAACGATATCTTTTCATATGTCAACATTAACCGTACGTCCACCTACGCATCGGTTGCATTGTTCATGCTAAGAGGCGACGAACAATGAGTCTGCGACGAACACATGCTAGTCTTGCAGTTGTTCTACTAACCCTGATATGCAGTGTGGGTGCTGGTGTGCTCTTGCTGACCAATGTCGGCACACACGTGGCATACGGGACCCAAGTTGACGGCAGGTTGGACAATCGGGGCGTATCAGGCACGTTCTTGTGTCTGGCCCAACAAGACGACGAGGAGGGGCCAGAAATTGTAGTTTGGCACACTCCTGATGATATCGAGGTCGGAAGTGAGATCGTGTTCTACGCTTCGGTTGGAGATCCAAGTGGAGTCGATACGGTGTTCATCTCCACATCCCTCGACGGCTCGACGTGGGTAAACCACACCATGGAATACCTGAGCGACTACTTGGTGTACAAGTACGTGTGGGGCAATATCCAGTACGGTCAGCGTCTCTATTACAAGGCCTACGCCAACGACACACTGGGTAATTGGAACGTGTCTGAGACCTACGAGATCAATGCCCCGGGAGCCCCTGCGTCGACAGAACCCCAGAACACGTCAACAACCACAACGACCAGCGAGGAGGAAGACACAGGCGAAGCTACGGGCATTCCACTGTCGCTGCTGACGTATGTCGCTGGCGGGGTTGGAGTCGTAGTCTTGGTCGTTGTCATAATCTTCCTGCAGAAGTTCCGTGGCTGATGCCGGTTGGGCCCCGCAAGGGGCTCATCCATCTTGTTTTGCAATGTCTGCAATAGACTGAAATCTTCAATCGCAATGAGAGGACCGTGAGGTCCTGACGAATGAGCGAGCCGGAGCCGGATGCTGAAACTGAGTACAGAGAAGAGAGCGACCTCCTCGGGACGCGTAAGGTGCCGAAGGATGTCTATTGGGGTGTTCAGACACTCCGTGCAATCGAGAACTTTGGTGTGTCACGTGTTCCACTCTCGAACTACACGAAGCTGATCAAGGCACTGGCTATGGTAAAGAAGGCCTGTGCGCTGGCCAATCGTGACCTCGGCCATCTCAAAGGGGAATACGCAGATGCCATAATTCAGGCATGCGACGAGATAATCGAGGGGAAGCTCCACGACCAGTTTGTCGTGGACATGCTCCAGGGTGGAGCTGGGACCTCCACCAACATGAACACCAACGAAGTGATAGCTTCGCGTGCCAACGAGATTCTTGGCTATCCTCGTAACTCCCAGTCGCCAATCAGTGCTAACGATCACGTCAATATGGCCCAGAGCACGAACGACGTGTATCCAACGGCCATCAAGATCGCCACAATCTACAATCTCAATGAGTTATCAGATGTCTTGGGGAACCTGATTGTGGCCCTAGACGAGAAAGCGGAGGAGTATGAGGATGTCCTGAAGCTGGGGCGCACTGAGATGCAAGATGCGGTTCCGATAACATTGGGTCAAGAATTCTCTGCATGGTCCGCATGCCTAAAGAGGGACCTCCTGCGCATAGGGCTGGCGCGTCAGGTACTGGAAACTCACAATATCGGAGCCACTGCCATAGGCACATCTTTGAATGCCGACCCCGCCTACATTCGCCTGGCCGAGAAACACCTGCGAGAGGTCACAGGGCTTGACGGCCTAGTCACGGCCGAAAATCTTGTAGATGACACGCAGAACAGCGACGAGTTTGTTCATGCGTCAGGGCTTCTTCGGGTGCTGGCCACGAATCTGAGCAAGATCTGTCATGATCTCATCCTCCTCTCAAGTGGCCCCATTGGGGGTTTCCACGAGATAATACTGCCGCCCGTTCAGCCCGGGTCATCGATAATGCCCGGAAAGGTCAACCCGGTGATTCCTGAGATGGTGATTCAGTGTGCCTACCAGGTGATTGGTCACGACAATGTGATCTCCATAGCCGCACAGGCTGGACAACTAGAGCTGAATGCGTTCGAGCCGCTGATTGCATACAACTTCTTTCAGGCACTGAAGTTGCTGAGAAATGCAATTCCCATACTGACCGAGAAA
>CAZSTY010000079.1:0-6257 GCA_964609885.1 uncultured archaeon | reverse complement strand
GTATATTGCAGACGGCATCACATACGGAGAAACCACACTCTTAATTGAGAGGACACTCTCTGTGGCCTTGTGGTCGCAATGGGCAAGACCGCGCGGCAAGTCCCGAGAGCACTAGCGGAGTTCGGCGAGCGTCAGTTTCGAGAGACCGGTGCGTTGGCGGTCGAGGTCTTGAGAGTGAAGGCCTCCACGATCAGGAAGCACTTTAGGCGGCTCGCAGGAATCGCCTTTCTCGTTGCCGTCATAAATCGTGACAGAGTGCGAGTATACTTCTTCGATGCCGCCGCAAGGATGCTGCTAGGAGAGAACTTGGAGGCAGATGTGTATGCAAAGATTCGGAAGACCTCGCGTCTAATAACCAAGTTCGAGAAGCCTCGGGAGCCCACTGAGGAAGAGCTGAGGATGGAGGCCACTGAGGAGATTCGCTCGCTATTGGCGCGTTCGATCAAGCGTGTTGCGAGGATTCTTGCGCGGAGCGAGCCTGAGTTTCCCACGATATTTGTCATGCCTAGCGAATCGGTCAGTGGTGGCCAATCATTTGGGGTCAGTGTGCAGGCCGACGGCACATTCCTGTTTGAGGAACCTGCTCTGCGTGCGGCATGGGTCGAAGGTCTTGCTCTTCGGGTTGCATTTCTGACCCATCTTGATCCGGACCGCCGCTGTGAAACCATCTCTCAACTTGTGGGCAACGCCGTGGCACTCAGTCAGCTGAAGAGCGAACCGCGCTCACGGTTTCAGGATCAGTGGCTGAAGGCCAGCAAGGACGACCCGGCGCTACCTATTGTCCGACACCTTATCGGGCACACAGCCACCTATTTGGGAGACGGCTTTCGTTGGCTGGTTTCCGTGATTGAGCGCGCCCCCACCGGCTTATCTCTCTCCGATTGGCTGAAAGCACTGGAGACCATTCACAACTCGATAGAAGTTTCATTGGGAACTGGGGATATTCATACGATTCGGGGTCTGTGCAATACACTGTCAAGGCCGGCCAGACTGAAGTCAGCGAAACATGATCTGCCCAGTATCCATTTGGGCCCACGCGCGGTCTGCAACGTGCTTCCACTGGGCACTTACGTGGGGGTGCTTGACGGACTTCCGGCTGATGGTTCTGTCGTTCTTGCTGAGATTACGTACTCGTCGCCGAGTGGCCCGCGAAGACTCTGCTTCGTGCTGGGGCAGGGTGAACGCGTGAACCTCTTCTTGTACCGTCTGGACATCGACGACATCTTTCCGAAGCCGGGTGGAGTCGTGAGTCACGGCAGTGCTGTTCTCAGATGGGCGCTCCGTCGACTCGGGGTTGTGACTGAGGTCAAGCCCACGTACCAAGTGCGTCTAGAGATGAGAGAGGACACTCTTCCTGCGGGGGAACGGGCCGTGCTCGAACGACTCTCCATTGGCGACCCCCAGATACTTCGCGACTCGCTCATTGGCTCCCCCGCGAGAGTTAGGTCTCTACTCGACTCCAAGCATGTCGTCCTGCTTCCAGACTTCAACCATGTCGGTATCCGACCCAATCATCTGCTCGTGGGGCCCCCTGCACTCGTCGAGAAGGCTGCGTCCGAGAATACATTGGAATGCACCGTTCTGGTGACCGAAGACATTGGATACGCGGTAGTTTCCGCGATTGGCCAGTGGCACGAGTGGCTTGGACGGAGTTGCATTGACGCACAGCTCACCATGTATCCTATCTTGCGTATTGAGTCACCTCGGAGGTTGTTCAGGTATGAACCATTCCCCGCGTAGATTCTGGTTATCACAACTTCTGTTCGTACCTGACAGCTTTATCTCCACGGAGTGACGTGGGGTGTTTGGTGATCGGATGCCTGAACAGATCATGACGATATTCCACATGAGCGACATCCACATTGGCGAGCCGGGAGTGGACGCAGCAGAGTTCAGAAGAGTTGTTGATGAGATTGAGAGGACTGCTCAGGCCTCGGTGAATCCTCTGGTCCTTGTCACCGGCGACCTGACATCTGACGGCCTCTTAGAGGAGTATGAGACATTCTACGAAACTGTCAACGGTATCTCTGTTCCTCTTGTCATCGTGCCTGGAAATCACGATGAGCGAAACTATGGTGCGGCTCACTTCGAACGCCTCTTCGGCACACGGTTCAAGACTTATGAGTCCGAAGGTGTGGCAATCTACGCTGCAGATAGTGCTGAACCGGACAACGATGCCGGCCATGTTGGACGTGCTTACTACTCTGATATCCGCGAGTTCTTTGCCAGAGCGGGCGACCGCGTGAGGATCTTTGTGCTACATCATCACTTGGTACCGGTACCGCACACCGGCCGGGAGCACAACGTCGTTCAGGATGCAGGTGACGTTCTCGGCACGCTTGAGGAAGCCCGATGTTCCTTGGTCCTCAACGGGCATCGCCATGTACCCTGGATGTGGCGATTAAACAGTATGGTGATCTACAATGGCGGAACGCTCCTATCGCGTCGTATACGGGGTGCCGCAATTCAGGCATACACGAGGATAGATCTCACGGCAGAATCAGCATCTTTCACTCTCTGTCAACGGGATGGCACCCACCGTCTGTTCGCCGAGTCCCGTCTGCGCGACTAGCTTCGCAGCGTGGTGGCCATGCTCCTCTACTCCACGATCTCAACAACAGTGCCTATGGCCCGGGTGTTGGCCTCTCGCAGTACTATCCGATCACCCACATTGATGGCCTCAGGATGCATCATGAACTCAAGTCTGACCCGCGCAAAGTCGCCAACACACAGATAGTCTGCGTCGTAAATCTTGCGGAGAACGACTGTGTGCTGAATGGTATGACATTGCAACACAGGTGAATATCCCACAGCAATCCGGGTCGGGTGTCGTGTCACAACAATGTTTGCCTCGAAGACTCGGCATGGCGTGATCAAGTCATCTGTATCAGCGATCGCCTGCCCTCTCCTGATGGCGTGTTTGTCAACGTCCTTTACATCGAACCCAAACAGGTCACCTGCCTTGACTCCCGCCACTCTCTTCTTGAAGACCTCGATACTGAAGATTCGGCCGTGCAGGAGATTCCCGTTGTGGTCAGGGCCGATGACAACGCTCTGACCTGTCTTGAATAGTCCTTGGCGAACGGTGCCTGTGACCACAACATTCGTGCCTCTTATGCCTCTGTACACCTTGTCGACATAGGCCAGTGCGGGTTGCGTGAGGACATCACCAACAGACGTGGACGGCAACTGTCTGAGGAGTTCCGTCAGCAGCTTGACAGACTCTGTGTCCGTGGCGGCCACGTTGAGGACTGGGACTATTGTCCCGTTGGCGATCTCTCGAACAACGGGCGGAATGTCCTCTGTGGTCACGACCGCCACCGGTATCTTCCCAATCTCCTTCAGTGTGGTCCTCACGACATCTGTGACAAGGACGATGTCCTCCTCGTCAGCCCGATCTATCTTTGAGATTGCCAGCATGAATGGCGTGTTCCGGCTGGCCATGAGTATGAGATGCTCGCGAGTTATGTCATCGAGTCGTCTAAGACCTGTTCTCTGCTCCTCGCTCCTGATTAGGTCTGCCTCCTCTGGGGCCGGTACAAGCACGAGACCATACTGAGCATCTGCGCCGAGAATGCTTCTGATCATGGTCTTGCTATACTCCCTATGCCCCGGCGCATCAAAGAATGTCAAAATCTTGCTTGACTGATCCAGCACGCGTGCCGCCTCTTCCTTGCTGAGCGGATTCTCAAGATGGAGGACGCGTCCGTCCTCGGCGAATCCCATGAATGCGAGATGGATGTCTGCCGTCTGGCCGCGTGTCAGTTCTTGAGGATGTGTGAGGAGAAAGGACCTCGCGCTGCCGCTTCCATTGTCAGGCATCCCCGTGACCAGTACCCCAATCAAAGTTGACTTTCCGGAGTTGACGCGTCCAGCTATGTTGATTGAGCAGGTCTCCTTTACCTCGGGTGCCGCGATTCTCTTGAGGAGGTATATTCCTACTAGACCCTTCGGAGTTTCAAGATGCTCCTCCTCAACAATCTCGACTTCTGCCTCTTGGCATATCTTGTGCAGTATTCTCTCAGCCTCTGCTAGACGCTCCTCAGTGAGGCCGTAGACCCTCCATTCAGAGCCGTTGATGTCTTCTATTCCAATCAGGAACCTGCCTTCGAACGGATCCTCGCAAGTCATGTACCGGATTCGGGCGACCAGCTTCTGTCGGCGTTCCTCTTTCAGGTCTGCCTTAGTGAGCGTTCTCTTGAACTCTGTGTTTCGGGTTTCTCCCGTTCTCAGAATACTATGAATCTCGTCGATTGAGGTCATCACGGTCCTACCTGTTCCGTCTGACAAGTCTGGTGTGTCGATATAAGCGCACCGAGTCACGCCACTCGTCAAGCACCGTTCAGTATGTCGGAGAACACCTCTTCGACCAACGTGTATGCCCCATCGTACTTGCTTGAGTCAACGCCATCCTCATCAATGCTCTGTGGAAAACGAAGGTCAAACTGTTTCGCAAACTCTCGGAGTCTGTCTCTAAGCTCGAATGTTTCAGCTGTGGCAATGAGCGCAACTGTTCGTCGTTCGGTGTGTTCCATCATGAGTGTGAAGCCTTCGTGGGCAATGGTCCTCAGATTTCCCGTCGATCCCATGAGTTGAGCGCTGAATGCCCCAATTGCCGAGATGAATCCGGCGACGATGGAGCTGTCCATCTCTAACGTCCTGTCAAAATAGTGGACGAACTCTGTGAGACCTGTTCCTCTGTCAATCGCAATCAGCGCATGGAGGGCGGGTGTTGGCGTTTCTCTAAGGGAGCGAAGAGGCCTAAATGCTGACATTCGGTCAATTGACTCGCCCACCTCGCTGTCACTGGGTATCCGTCCCGATTTCTGGCTCTTGGCAATGACCTCAAGTTTTGCCTGTACCTCCTGCTCAAGTGCAGAGTCGTCGGTGAATCGTGCGATGCTCAAGGCCCGCTCGGCGTATCCTCGTGCCTCGAACAGTCTGCCGACGAGTCTGAGGAGGTCGCTCTTGAGCAAGAGCACGTGCGCACGCAACGAGTGCATCCCCTGTTCTTTTGCTATCTGAGCTAGGTCGTCCAAGTGGTACATCGCTTGCGAGATCTTTCGCAGGTCACGGGTGGTTTCATAGGCGCCGATGTAGGTCCTAGCAAGCTCCAGCTCGGCCCGGATTAACATCTCAAACACGCTCTTCTCACGCGCGAGGGCCAGCCCCTCTTCGAACGCCTTGATGGCCCCCTCGAAGTCGCCTCTCGCTGCTGCGAAGAGCCCTTTCGCATGAAGGTACGCACAACGCTGAATTGGCTTCTCTGAGGACTCTGCGATTCTTCGTGCTGTCTCGAGATGCTCCTTCGCCTCTTTGAGCCTGCCCTGTCTGCACAGAAGGCCGCAATACATAGTGTATGCCTCGACGAGGCCCCGTTTCGTCTTCTTGTCAAGCCGCACAGCCTCGCGGAAGTACTGCTCTGCTTCTTCATAGCGGCCCAAGAGAGTTGCAATCTCTCCCAGATTCGTGTACGCAACGAGCTTGGGTGCGTCGCCATCAAGATACTCTGTCGCCTGCTGGATATACTCAAGTGCCTCTTCAAGTCTGAACTCGTAGAGCCGAGTCGAGCCTAAGTTGTTGAGAGCCATCCCCTTCCCGAGTTCGAAAGCAAGTTCTTCGCTCATCTCGCGAAGTTTCAGGTAGTGTTCCTCCGCTCCTCTTATGTCGCCCACGAGATGGCAAATATTCCCTCGAAGGTTCTCGACCATGGCCTGTGTCATTCTATGGCCCTTGGCTCTTGCCATCTCATCCAGCGTGTCAGCAATCCTTGAGGCTCTGCTGGCCTCACCAATCTCTCTCAACATCGTACCTACGACATAGAGAGTAAACATCGTTTCAGTGAGAGGATTCTCCACCTGTTCTGGGTACTTCTCGAGCAGGTTGTCAAACTCCATCACGCATATAATTACACTAGTGTCACGTTCTGCTGCCGCAAGAAGCACTCTCACGGTGCTCATGCGGATTCTGTCCGCGACGGGGGAGTCGTCTGTGACAGTGCTCTCCAGAGTCTTGAGTATGTGACGAAGTCCGTCTACATCTGATAGGGCGAAAAGTGCGATCGCCTTCAGTCCCAGGACTCGCGGATCCTGTGACTCCGCAGCAAGGAACAGCACATCCGTCAATCGCCCTCGTATCAATGCGGCTTCGACACCAAGTGCAAGCAGTGACTTATTCGGGTTCTTCTTCATGGACTCATGCGATGCGAGTTCTATTGCCATGTCCGTCAATGCCACGTAGGCACTCTTCCCGTCTGT
>CAZSTY010000078.1:0-6283 GCA_964609885.1 uncultured archaeon | reverse complement strand
GTTCCCGTTGCCTTGTCGTGTTTGAGGAAATTGCTCCCTGTGACGCGTACCCGGGGGAACGCACAGACGGGCAGCTCGTTCACTTCAAGTTCGGAGTGTCTATAGAAACCGGCGAACTCTCTCCTGTAATAGTCAAGCCCATCTATGTGGCCCCTCAATTCGTCAAGACGCGCACGGACTGACTGGAGAGTTTCATCAACATGGAGCTTGTAACGTTCACCAAGTTCGGTAATTCTGTTGGTGACGCCTGTGATGAACGGAAACTGATCCGCAGTCCACGAGGGGTAGTCCATTAGGCCCTTGGTTTCAGCGGCCATCTGTTTCGCAACAATCTCTGCCTGACTGACAATTCTGTTCTTAAGAGCGGGTATCTCCTCTTGGATTGTTTCAAGCTGGTCTTCAAGCCACTTGTAGTGCAGAAACTTGGCCATCCGGAGTGAAACTAGAAGCTGTCTTGCAGACGTGAAGTGGCGGACGAACTCTCTCAGTTTGAGATGGCCATATTGCAGAGTGAGTATTGCCTTTCGCAGTTCCTGGGCAAGTTCCCGGCGCCTGTCTTCGACTAATATCAATCGGGTTGAATGGCATCGTGGACAGATCTCGACTATCTTTCTTCCAACCCCAATCTGGTCAGAGTCACAGTCCGGACATTTCTCCGGCTTCTGGTTGCCTCTGACATCACCCAGATTCCTGTGGCAGTTGGTGCAGAAATAGTACTCTGTGGTTGTGCTCTCAAGACAGTCCAGACATAAGACCGCACCGCAGTCCTCACAGAGGTGAGTTGCCTCGCTATCTTGACATGCTTGGCAGGAGTCATGCGATGCGTCTACGTTCAACTGTCGGCCTCCGGGCTGTGTCCAGCTGTTGCTCTCTGCATCTCACAAGAAAGACCCATGTATTACGTCGGTGTTAGCACAACCTGTTTGTTCAAAGCAGTTATATTAGCAGGCAACGCCGCCCTGATGGCGATTTCAATGGAAGATCTTGCTCAGGCAGCCATAGAGGCGGCGCTAAGGGCCGGTGCCACATTTGCTGACGTACGCATCGAGAACACTACTAGCACAATCATTGAGATGAGTGACGGTGTGACCCGGCGTGCAGTGTCGTCTCACTTGAAGGGTGCTGGAATACGCGCCTTCGTAGACGGGGCATGGGCCTTCGGTCAGACCACGGACCTGACTCTCAAGGGAATGCAAGCGGCCGGAGAGTCAGTTGCCCGTCTTGCTCTTGCAACCCGATCAAAGGTGAAGGAACGATTCGACATCGATGGTCCAGCCTTCAGGGACCATGTGAAACTCACAGTGAAGCGTCACTTTCACGATGTCAGCATGGAAGAGAAGATGGTGTTCGCAAAACAGATTGATCATCAGGCCCGCAAGTACGACTCAAGAGTTGCAAATACTAGAACTGTGTACGGCGACCTATGGACCGAGCTATATGTGGCCAATTCGCTCGGAACTTCTGTGTACATCGAGAACTCGTTACCTCGGATAATCTCTATCACCACAGCAAAGGAGGGATCGAACCGCCAGAGGGCGTTCAAGTCGGTGGGCGTGCGCGGCGGATTCGAGGCCATGGAAACGGACGAGGCCCAGACCTTGGGTACACAGTCTGCTGAGCTGGCAATCAATCTCCTGTCGTCGGTAGCGGCGAAGGGTGGTGTCTACGATGTTGTCATGGACCCTGTTCTCAACGGTGTCATGGTCCATGAGGCATTTGGTCACGCATGCGAGGCTGACAACTGGCCGGCGCATACCACGGTCCTTGAGGATCGCGTGGGCAAGGAGGTTGGTCCTGAACATCTCAACATAAGTGATGACCCCACGTTGCCTGGGCTGAGAGGGTCCTTCGAGTACGACTGGGAAGGTACGCGCACTAGAAAACGATACTTGGTCAAGAAAGGAGTATTGACGGAGCTTCTTCACAGCTTGGAAACGGCCTCCCGACTGGGTATGGAACCAAACGGGGCGGCACGTGCCCAATCATTCATGTACATGCCAATACCACGGATGAGCAACACCTTCATGGAGCCTGGTGACTGGACCTTTGAGGAACTTATCGAGGAAACTAGGCACGGGATACTTCTCTGTAAGTTCAACTACGGCTACACGGACCCCTCGAAGGGACAGTTCATGTTTCAAGCGAGTCATGGCTACCTTATAGAGAACGGCGAGCTGGGACAGATGGTGCGCGACGTGTCACTTGCGGGACAGATTCTTGAGGTGCTCTCGAAGGTCGACGCGGTCGCAGATGATTTCGAACTCGAGGCAGGAACCTGTGGAAAAAACGGACAAGGAGTCCCTGACATGAGCGGAGGGCCGCACGCGCGGGTTAGAGACATCCCCGTCGGAGGTATGTAAAGATGAGTGAGAGGGGACTAGAGGCTGCCGAGTTTGCCGTGAAAAAGGCTGAGTCACTCGGTGCCGATCAGGCTGAGGCGTACGTCGGAATCTCACGTACGTTTTCGATAGATGTGGAGAATAGTGCCATCAAGAGTGCCGCTGAGAAGCGCGATGCTGGGTGTGGTGTGAGGTGCGTGGTCGCCGGACGTGTCGGTTTCGCCTACGTTACCACTCTTGATGAGAACGACATCACGCAGGCCGTGACAAATGCACTCTCACTTGCACGGGTGTCTGTTCCAGATCCCGATTTCTCCACCTTGCCCTCAGTGACCGGCTCTTCTCCCAGAGTGAATGGGCTATATGATCGGGCAATGGCTGAGATTGACTCGGAGTCGGCTGCAGAGATTGTGACCTGTGTGGTTGATTCCACAGCAGCAGGACTTGAGGGCCGTGACTTTGCAATCGAGGCGCAAGTCAAGGTCCATACGCGTCACGTGGCAGTCGCAAACTCTCTGGGCATACATCATTCCTACGAGGGTACATTCGGGTACGTATACTCGTCTCCAACCATAAAGGCGGACGGTGAACAGACATCAACATTTGACTACGAGATCTCTAGACGACTGGATCGACTGAATTCCGAGGCAGTGGGCAGGCGAGTTGCCGAGATGGTACTATCGATGCTCGGTGCACGAAGCATAGAAGGAGGTACTCTGCCCGTGATACTGGAGCCGGAGGCTGTGAGCGTAATCCTTGGATCTGGATTTGGATCTGCCGTGAATGCAGAGGAGGTCCAGTTCGGTCGTTCGTACATAAGCGACGCGCTTGGAGATGAGATTGCCTCCTCGGAGCTCACGATTGTTGACGATGCGCTACTTGAGGGCGGTGTCGAATCCCGGCCCTTTGATGCGGAGGGTGTGTTTTCGCAGAGGACAGTAATCCTAGAGAAAGGAGTGTTGAAGAGCCTTCTTCACAACTCCTACACATCGCAGAAGGACGGTGTGAAGAACACTGCGAACGCCAGCAGAGGGTCTTACATGAATCTACCTAGTATCTCCACCAGCAACCTTGTTATCCGCCCGGAGCGGGGGACCGTGGATGATCTTGTGGAGGAGTTTGGTCGCGGAGTTATCTGCCGAGACACAGGGGACAGGCCGAACATGACAACTGGCGACCTGAGCGCCATGATTATGGAGGGCTTCTACTTCGAAAACGGCGAGATCAAACATCCGCTCAAGAACACACTCATCGGCATTAACATGCGCGACCTGCTGAAGCGTGTAGTTCGGGTGGGCAGCGATGTGCGCCAGACTTCGGGCGCCATAACACCATCGATTGTCATAGAATCCGCAAAGGTCACATCAGGCTGAGTCGCTAGGCGTTCAGCGCCGATTACATTCTGTCCACTGCAGGGATGCCCAACAGCCTGAGGCAGTTGCCCATAGTGTCCCTGAACGCACGTACCAGTGCAAGCCGGGCAAGTCTTAGCCGTTTGTCCTCAGCCCTCAGAACGGGACAGTTGTCGTAGAACCTGCTGAACAATGTGGCTAGCTCGAACCCATAGGTCGTCAATCTGTTTGAGTTGAACGTTGTGCCACGAGGCTGCTTGCTCAGACCCTTCACAACCTCCAAGACCTCGTGTGGAAATCGACCGATGGCCTTCACAAGGGCGTATTCGTGAGCAGTAGTCAGAAGTCTAGGGTCGGCACCATCGACATCTACGTCCGCCTTCTCAAGGATGCGTTGCGCTCGTGCATACGAGTACTGGAGGTACGGACCAGCATCACCATCGAAGTCCAGTGCCTCTTCCCAACGGAATGTGATCTTTCTGTCCGGCGAAGCATTGAGCATGAAGTACCTAAAGGCGCCGACTGCCACCTTGGAGGCGACTTCGTTCTTGAAGTCTTCGCTGGCCTCTGGGTTTCTCTTCTCCACTTCTTCCTTGGCAAGCCTCTGGGCCTTGTCAAGCACGTCGTCAACAGTATAGCCCATCCATGTCCCTTTGCGTCCTGAGAAGTCTGCGTCCTCAAGTCCCACAAACTCGTATGCTATGTGATGGGAGTTCTCGCTCTCCTCCTTGTATCCCAACAGATCTAGGATGCTGTATATGAGCTTCTGTGGATGGGCCTGTGCCGATGCTATTACGTTAAAGACAACGTCAACCTTTCCAAAGTCCCGCTTCTCTCCCTCTAGCGCCGTGCGGTACACGGGCTCACCGTTGGGCTGAATCTCGAACTCCACATAGCGGAATGGATCCTCTATAATTCGATGCTTCCACATCTGGAACGCAACATCTGCACCAGTGTAGGTGCGCGTCCCATCGGAACGAAAGAGGACCTTGTAGGGGTCTCTCACGCCCCTGAACTCATCCAGCTCGTCGAGCTTAGCTACAATACACCCGGCCTTCTCACCCTCTTCCATCTTGAAGATATGCTTGCATTTAAGCATCATCCGCTTCGCTTCTTCAAGAAGGCCGCTGTGCGCGATTGACGACTCCCATATCTGATAGTGATGGTATATCCCCAAGCGGTATGCTGTCTGGCTCTGTGCCTTGACGCACTCTGTGACCATCAACTCGCTTCGCTTGAATGCCTCCGAGTTTGGGTCCTCTAACTCAACAGTGATTCTGCGGACCTCTTGTTCGACCTGCTTGTCATTCTCGAAGGCCTCTTGGACATCGACGTACAGTCTCCCCAGATAATGGTCGTACTTCTCTCCGGGCTCCGGCTGCTCGTCCGAGTGCATCAGCTTCCATGTCAGCTGGGCAATCTGCAGACCCAAATCATTGATGTAGTCGATTCGAATGACTTCGTAGCCCACAGCCTCTAGCACATTTGCCAGAGTGTCTCCTAGAATGGCATTCCTGCCATGGCCTATGTGCCACGGTTTAGACGGGTTTACGGCCGGAAACTCAATCAGTGCTCTTCTTCCGGCGAATGTGTCTGTCCACCCGTACAAGCTTCCAAGTCGTCTGACCAAGTCCAAGACCACATGGGCCATCTCTCCCGGATCAAAGAATATGTTGATGTATGGCCCTTTGGTTTCTACTCTGCTGATTAGTTTCTCGTGCTCAACGAAACGGCTCATGTTTTCGGCGAGAGCCGAGGCTATCTGGACAGGGTTCTGTTTCTTCTGCTTGGCAAGATGGAAGGCTATTGTGGTTGCCAAATCGCCGAGCTTTGGGTCTGGTGGTATCTCAACATACTGCCGCACGACATCCTCCTGAAGGCCTGCGGCCTGAGAGATCATATCAACAGCGGTGCATTCACAGAGGTCCCAGGGACTCTGGGTGGCCGTTGTACTCATCTTGTCAGTCACCAGTCTTGTGGAGAGTGCGCAGGTAGTGTTCATAAATGACGCGCTGAGCCCCGTGCGAGATCGCTCAAAGTATAGACCAGCGGCGAACCTAGTCCCCCTCCATCTCATAGTTCTACTGTTCAATTATAGAAACAAAAAGCATCGCAACCCGTGCAAACCATTATATATGTTTGTTGCTTGCGGGACAACGATTGTTCTCTCGGCGGAGAGCAGTCGCCCAGATGTCCGCGTCACACCAGTGTTCTCCCACACGCCATGGGGGAGCACATAGCATTGGATCAATGACGACTCTGACCGCAGGTTCCCCGTGGGAACTGCAGGGAGATGATTGGACTGGCCAGCAGACATCCGAAGACCCGGACTCACCGGGAGAGTGGCCTTGGCGCTGCTAGATATGTCTGTTCCGCCTGCAGCTCGACCGATGTCTACATCGACTCCGCACGCGGTGAGGTTATCTGTGCCAATTGCGGACTAGTTCTGTCTGATCACTCAATCGATATGGGTCCGGAGTGGAGAGCCTTCACGGCCGACGAGCAGAATGCTCGCCAGCGGGTTGGCGGGCCCAACGATTGGAGCAAGTTCGACCAAGGTCTCACCACGATCATTGGCAGACAGAATGTGGA
>CAZSTY010000077.1:0-6307 GCA_964609885.1 uncultured archaeon | reverse complement strand
AGATGGGTCTTGAGGTCGACCCTAGGTACGGAATCATAGTTGACGAGTACATGAGAACCTCGGCAAGCGACATCTTCGCTGTTGGGGACTGTACAGCAAAGCGTCACTTCTTGACTGCGGACTACACCAAACTGATGCTTGCCTCCACGGCCATGGCACAGGGACGTCTTGTTGGCTCGAGCCTGTTTGGTATAAAGGTCATCAAGGAGTTCCTCGGCTTCCTCGGCACTTTCTCGACCAAGGTCTGCGATGTGGCATTCGCATCCGTTGGTCTGACCGAGGACATGGCAAAGGCCGCAGGCATTGACTATGTGGTGGGAACTCACGAGGTTCCCGACAGACACCCAGGCAAGCTGCCAGGAGCCAGCAAGATCTACGTGAAACTGATATTCGCAAGGTATTCGCACCAGCTGCTCGGCGCTCAGATTCGTGGTGGTGACTCAGTTGGTGAACTGATCAACTTGCTCTCGGTGATGGTACAGAACCGGATGACGGACCTTGAGATTGACGCGCTGCAGATTGGCACGCACCCGCTTCTGACGGCCTCTCCGCTGTCCTATCCGGTGATTGCTGCCACTGTTAACGCCATCATCAAGTGGTACTACAAAGTAAAACAGATCTGAGAAACCCTCTCTTCACAGGCCGGGCGACCCACACGGGAACAAATGCCCGGCCACTATTTCTCAATTCCAGCATCACGGAGAAGGTACTCGTACACGCTCAGCCAGATCTTCCCGTCGTCCCGCATCTTGTTCTCGAAATTATTGATCGAGATATACCTCGTCAACGCCTTGCGCGCAGACTCACCAAACTGACTGTCAACACGGTCAAGATGGCCAAGGGCAACAAGTGCCTCTTGGATTCGCCGAGCAACCTTGCCGTCAATTGAAACAAGCCTACTTGGGTCCTCACGGCTCAGTAGCGTCATATCGTATATCTTGAATATCCTCTCGAGTTCCTCGATGGGGCTCGGATGGTCGTCCACTCGCACGTCAACGTACCGGTCAGAGCCGCCCTCGTAGCCGCCGCCCTCACGTACCACTAGGATTGCTGCAGACTGCATACCTCGCCTGTCGCCACCGGCCGCTTGCCCAGCCCTCAACGCAGCAAAGAGCCGGGATATCAGGTCGCCCTCGGTACTCTCATAGGCCTCGGCCATAGATGCGACAACTGCTTCTCCCGCAAGGATGTTTCCTTGGCATGCATAGCCCTGACCGATGATGTGGCCAGCCCACTCCATGCACTCGCTTCCTGTGTATGCAGCCGCACGTCCCCTCGCATCAACAATGCCGACCTGCCGATGCTCCGCTCTCTCATCATCCGCCACGAGTCTCTTCACGACCTCAGGCGCACTGAGACCCGCACGAAGCATGTCAAGTCCCCTGGGGCCATAAGAGACATTGGCCCACGCCTGAGTGGCGATGACCCCGACGTTTGCCTCCGCCCATGGTACGATGGATCCCACAGCAGGAAACTTGCTCTGCACGATCACGCCGAGATCGCCGGTCTGGGAGTCTCGGGCGACAATTGAGAACGTCGATGGAGAAACGTTCCTCAGACGCATGAATTCACCCATACCTGTGCTCCGCCAGTGAGCAAGAATAGGCTTTCGCAAATATGTTCAGTATGCTTCTCAACGAGCAGTTCCACAGACGAAAATTGTCACAATATCGTGACGAGAACCGCTGCAGCACGGTCTAATTCGACATCTACGCGCCCGACTCGCCTCTCTTTGGGCGGAAAGGCCACGAGCCATTTGTCGGCATCGAGCGGCCGGACGACGACCCGTCCATCGTTGCCGTCCAAATACACGCCGTTGACATCCCCCAGATTGACCTGTGACATTAGCATTGGAACGGCCGACCAGAGTGCCATCACTGCGCTCACCAACTCTGCCTCTTCGTGCCCATCTGGCACATGGTCACCGGCCTCTACACCACCGGGTCCAACGCGAGTCGCATCCGGAAGGTCCTCGATCTCAAACACACCGTGTCCACCGAAGGTTGGTGCCACAGCCACGAACCACACTACGATCGAGTCGCCTCTACGGATTGGCTTGACAATGAAACTCCGTCTGTTGCCATCAATACACACGTGCTCAGCCTGCCCAAGCCCGAGCATGCTCGCCGCCCGGTCAAAGACCGCGAATATCGTACGTGCCTGGACACCAAGGTCCAAACCTATGCCCACAGATGCCACGGGAATGCCCAAAGAAGAGATGACTGAGATGCTCTCCAGACCTGCGCGCTTGAGGGCCTGACTGATGACCGATTGAACCTTCGCCATATCGACGCTCACGATCTCACCACCGGATGATGAACAGCCAAGTGTGTACGGAAAACCTAATGAAACAAGCTCGACTGTACCTCACGGTCTGGCGCCAAGACTAGAGAGAAAGTGCTGGGTGATGAGCCCGGACATCTCATGCGCACCGACATCGTGGGACCATGCCACAATGCTTCGACCGAGTCACGGGAACGTGACTGCGAGGACGCACGGTGTGGCAATGAGGTTGTGAGTGCATGCAGACACTGAACTGTGTGGTGTTTATCAGTTCCCTGCGAAACATCATTGTATGCGGACATCGCACTGGGACCAGACGAGGCTGACCGATTTCGAGGAGGAATCTCGCCCACGGTCAGCGAACAGTCGCACAGTCACCCGCAGGCCCGTTGAGGCGATTTGGGTCAGTGGGGTCTCGGCGGACGGAAACTGGGTGGTATGTGATTTCGACGGCACCGTTTTCTTCGCACAGTTCGTCAATGGCACAATCTATGCCCACGGTCACAAGGCAGCCTGTCGGTGGTGTGGCGCGGACCTGGAAGTCCGAGAAGACCGGGTATTCTGTGCAGGCAAGTGCGGCAAGTATCAGGGACGCATCTCCGAAAACCTCAGCGACTTTCTACGCTGGAATGGAGCGACATCCTGCACACTCCGAAAGGCGATCGCAGGGGCCATGGGATTCCGACCTGTGGAGGAGGACTCATGGCCGCCAGTAGACACTCCCTCGTGGTCCCTCCTCCAATTGGATGACGAGTCAATCTCGGAGGGACAGTGACTTGCCGCATAGATTCAAGCAGACAACTAACATCATTCTCCCACGACCGCAGCCTCCACACTAGCTTCTACCACTCAGTACCACTGACCGATGTGGCACACCGAAAGACAACTACAATGGCCACAATTGTATCACGAACCTGTCCGGTTCTCCTACGACGGGGCGACAATGCCTTCAGACAGTGTCACTAGAACCCGAAGAAGCCGAGGATTATCGAGGCGATAGTGACCACTATGCCGAGTGTGACTTCGAGCATCTGGGCCTTTCGCTCCGCGGCCTTCAACTCCAGTTCAAGCTGGTCGCGCTCTTCGACAGTCTTGGCGACACGACTCTCGTAGAACTCACGAATCTGCTTTCCGAGCTCAGCAAGGCACTCCTCTGCGTCCTGCACGCTGATGATTGATTCGCCCACTGCGATCAGCGCCTGAATCGCATAGAACGTAGAGTCAAGGTCAGAGGCCATGCCGGGGTAGTTTCCCCAGCCTCCGTCCTCATTCTGATTACGAAGCAGGAATCTCGAGGCCCGCCTCACAGGTTCGTCAGTAGGCCGGCCAACTGTGGCGAGGGCGTAGGCTGCGATCGCACTCGTGTCAATCATCGGGGCTGCCTGGCCCGCTCTACGCTGTCTGAATCCACCGTCTTCATTCTGACAGCTGAGCAAGTACCTCACAGCATGATCGAGGCTAGGACGTAGATCAACGATATCGAGATCTTCATTTCGCGAGAGCTGACTCAGGGCTAGAAGGGCCAGTGCCGTGTGATCCGTGTCGCTCGGGTAACCCTTCGACCAACCCCAGCCACCGTCGTGGTTTCTGATGGAGAGGATTCGCTCTACAATCTCTCGACGCTGTGTAGGTACGAGGGACTCGCCAAGGGCGAAGACACAAAGAGCAGTCAGGGCGGTCTCGATGTCGCCCGTATCCTTGTCATCTAGGGAGAACGTCTCCCGCCAGCCACCATTCGACATCCATTCGGCAATGTACCCCTTGCACTCTTGGAGGAGTCCCATCGATGCTGGGGCATCAAGGGCGTCCAGTGCGTGGGCTATCACTGCCGTTGGGCCGAGTGATGCACTGCTATCGAGGTGGTATCCAAATGCGCCGGTCTTCGCTTTGACAGCCTCAAGATAGTCGATGGCACTCTTGACGACGGGATCCTTAATGTCGAGTCCCACAATACCAAGGGCGAACAACGCGTACCCTGTCATGAGGGGGTTAGCATCCTCCCCAGCCATGAGTGAGAATCCGCCAGACTCTTGCTGAAGACTCTTGATGTACGCAATCGCCTGACTGATGGGTGCCCGCTCCATAGCCGGTAGACTGCGCGCACGGTACTTCTCCGCGGTCTCATGAACCATCCTGTCAATCTCAGAGGCATCGTCGCCCCCTACTGTACTGGGCGGCATCTTCAATGAATTTGCACTACTGATATTTAAAAGAGGGGACAACGATTTCCTTCTTCAATATCACATTCAAGGAAATGGAAATCTTGTCAAACGAAGCAGAAGGTATCGGCTCCGTAGAAAGAGAGACCATCTACGAGGCCATGTCAATCATCGGAATTGACAGAGAGGCGACTGACGCCTACCTCTTTCTGCTGACCGAGGGAGAATCACCCGTTGAACGAATTCCACTCGCCCCACATCGCAAGATGCGAATCCTCCAGATGCTCGTTTCCAAGAACCTCGTAGCTGCGTCCCGGGGTGGTATGTATACTGCCAAGGATGCAGAGTATGCGCTTCGGTCCAGTGTTGACCAGTTTCAGCGAAACGCGCGCCTGCTTGAGAAGGCAATCAATGAACTTGAACTCGCAGGTCGGGGGAATAAGGCCCGATCGCTCACGTCTAGTGACCAGTTCTACGCTTGGGAAACCCGGCTAATCCAGCGGACCGCCAAGGAAATCTACGGCGTGACAGTTCGGTTCAAGATCCTGTGGCTGATGCGCGAAGAGCTGGGGAAACAGATCTCGTCAAAGGGGATCTCTGTCCGCGTCATGGGCGACATTTCGAATCCGACGACCTATCAACGAGCTGTTGACCTTGAGGACCAGGGGGTTGAGGTGAGGCACAGCCCTGCGGTGTCTGAGATGCTCAGATTCATTCTGTTTGACGACACGAGTGTGCTGTTCGGCTTCAGGAACCCCGAGGATCCGTCTCGCCATCTCGGTGCGTGGATTCGCGCGCCCGAGTTCGTAGAACCACTAAAGTACCAGTTTGAAGCGAAGTGGAACAAGGCGGATCCCTCAGAGGTCTGGCGGAACTTCGACTTTACGAAGTGACAGCTCCTCGACTGTAAAGGGGTGGCGTCACACACACAAGTGCAGGATAGATGACAATGAACATATTCACTGATTCCTCGTGGTGGATAGTCGGCATCGTCGTGGCAATTATGTACATATGGAGTCTGAGGAGGAACCGTGAGAAGACCGTCCATGCCTTCAAGCGGTCAGGAAGATTCATCCTGAAATCGCTCCCCCTCTTCTTCCTCGCGGTCTTGCTCATCGGCTTCATGCAGATAGTGCTCGCCGATTTCATCGAGTACAGCTTTCAAGATCCCAACGTGGGGATACTGTCTGCAACTGTCTTAGGCCTCCTGCTACCCGGCCCTCGGTATGCAATCTATCCTCTTGCGCAGGTGATACTGGTCGCAGGCGGCAACATCGGGGCGGTGATGGCCCTGATAGCGAGTCAACAGCTGCTCGATGTGCCAGAGGGATGTTTCATCGAGGTCAAGTTTCTAGGCGGACGGTTCTTCCTCGCGAGGCTGTTGATCGCCGTGGCAACTACCCTTGTCGCAGGCTACTTGGCGTATGCCGTGAACTTCTTCATACCGCTATGGAGTCCGTAGGAGGTAAGAACACTGACAGCAGAAGCGCCAGTCGATAGCACGACCGAGGGGAAGAAGAGAAGGCTCAGAAGAGTGCTTGACGCAGTCATGGTGGAAGGAACTCTATTCGTCCTCTTACTGATCTTCTTTGTATGGGTGTACGTCTCGTTTCCTACGAGAATCAGTGAGGCTATCGACTTCTCTATCACCAACCTCATCGAAACAATCCCAATCTTCATTGTGGCAAGTCTCCTAGCAGGATGGGTGGACGCATGGGTTGACAAGGATCTCGTGGTTCGTCTGTTCAAACAGAGGGGACTTGTTGCTGGGCTCTTCGTGATAACGTGCCTTGGTATTGCAACTCCCGGACCCATCTACAGCATATTCCCCATAGTCTACGTGCTGAAGAAGAAGGGAATAGATT
>CAZSTY010000076.1:0-6355 GCA_964609885.1 uncultured archaeon | reverse complement strand
GTCAACGTGCCGGGTTTCGAAGAGGTGGGAAACTACTCGTTCCAAGGTACTCCCGACTACACCCTGCACGGCTTCGAGTCTGCCTATTACATCTTCACAATGGGTCCCGAGGCGTGGTCATTCATGGGCCGCGACCTCGACATGCTTGTGATGCGGGATGTACGAGAGAGAGTGCAGTCAATCCTGCTTCAGGGGCTCACGACCGACTCCGACCCGTACATTGTGGTGGACCCGCAGGGAGGTGTCTACTATGCGGTCTCCGTGTTCGTAGACTACCCGTTAGCGACGGGATACGCTCACGAGAACTACATGCGGTTCATGGGAGTCGTCCTTGTGGACATCGAGAGCGGCGATTTGAGTTTCTACGAACCGCCTTCAGAGAACGAGACGTTCTTCATTGACCGAACCTATCGCGAATACTATCCTTGGAAACCCGCCCCGGAGTGGCTTCAGTCGCAGATGAAGTGGCCGGAGGATCTCTACGAGCGCCAGCTGGAAGTGGCGTACATCTATCATGTACAGGACGGCTTTGACTTCAAGAGCGGTGTGGACTTTCACGAGTCGCCGGCCGGATCTGACACGCGATACATAATCATGCGAATCGGAGGGGTGGAACGGTTCGTTGCAATGCACAATGCCGAGTTCCTCGATTCTGCAGGTCGCAACCTTGCCGGCATATACGTGATGGGTTGTGGTGACAAGTCGTTCGGCAAGATGGTCTTCTATGGTTCGGGAGAGGTCGGCATGTCAACTCTTCTGGGGCCCACGGCGGCCGTGCAGGCCTTTGAGACCAACGACGAGGTGAGGACTCAGCTCCAGCTGTGGGGCGAACATAGGTACGGTAACAGGCTACTGTACCATCTTGGTGGTGACCTGTTCTACGTAATCCCCGTGTTCCTTGAGGTGGAAACATCAACCAATCGTGTGATTGAGAAGCTGGGTGGCGTCGGTCTGGTCGATGCGGAGACCGGCGAGCGCGTCCAGCTGGGTTCCAACGTGGTCGAGGCATACTACAAGATGTTCGGTCTGCTGAACCAGACGGTCTTGGAGGAGGGTGAGGTCGGTATTGAGAGCGCCTACTTCGACCCGGTCTCGATAGAGTCGGGGCAGTACTCGCGTCTGACTCTCATGCTCCGCAACAACGACAACGTGACACATCACCTATACGTCGACATCACAACCGCAGCCGGAAACTTCTCGGTGCTATGGCACGGCACAGAGGTCACTCCAACATCAAGCGCAGGAAACACGACGTTCTCGTTGGACATCGGGGAGGTGGGCCCCGGAGACGTCTATGGCACCACTCCTCTGGTGACGGCGTATCTCCCTCAGGGTGTGGTCCTCTCAACGTATCTGGTTGTGATCACATTGCGCACGGAGTCGGGAGTGGTGGCTCAGGAGACCCTGCTGTTGACAGTCACATGAGGCACAGATTCACATGTTGTTCCGATACCACTCAATGGTCCTTCTCAGTCCCTGCTCAAAGTCCACCTGAGGCGTCACGCCAAGTAGTTTCCGTGCCTTGTCAAGAGAACCGCTGCTCTTGCGGATGTCGCCCGGTCGGGGCGGACCATGTGTGATACCGGACGTGGTCTGTGGTACCATCCTCAACACGGCGTTGGCGATGTCGAGCACGGTCATCTCATGTGTCCCACAGACGTTGATGACCTCGCCACTGATTCCCGGCGCGATTGCAGCCCGTACCGTCAGCGCGACAACATCGTCCACATAGATGAGGCTCCGCGTTTGAAGACCATCTCCGTCGATGACGAGGGGATCCCCTCTGAGCGCCCTGTTGATGAAGACGGAGACCACGCCGCTATACTCCGAGTATGCCTGACGCGGTCCGTAGACGTTGAAGTATCTCAGAATCACTGTTTCCATGCCGTACGTGTTCCGAAAAGAGTGCATGTACTGTTCAGCCGCAATCTTCGATGCGCCATACGGACTGACAGCCTGTATCGGGGCATCCTCTGTGATGGGCGAGATCTCTGGCTGCCCGTAGACAGCAGCGCTGGAGCTGAAGACAACACGTCGCGCACCAAGTTCGCGAGCGACTCTGAGGACGTTGACGGTTCCTGTCACGTTGGTCTCGTTGACTGCAATGGGGTCCTCAACGCTCAGTTTCACCGAAGAGATAGCCGCCAGATGATAGACGACATCAAGTTCGGGGAGCCGTGAAACCAAGTCTTGGTCACAGATATCAGCATGCAGAAATGTGAACCCCCCATGGGTCATGGCCTCTCTCAGGTTCTCCTCTCTCCCCGTGCGAAGGTTGTCCAGTCCTACCACACTGTGTCCCTGACCCAACAGGTAGTCAACGAGGTGGCTGCCTATGAACCCCGCTGCGCCTGTCACAAGTATCGTCTTGGTCATCGGCTCTTCCTCTGAGGTGACCCCGCGACGCCTCTGTATTAACTGTTCTTCTGCAGTGTCCGGTTGTGCGGCAACTGCCATGCCGTTATCTTTATAGTGCCTGCTCCGCGCGACCCGACGCGTCCTCATAGTGAATTGCACTGGCGGGAGTCACAGATGATATCACAGCCCATGGAGTTCATCCAGCTGATTATTCTGATCCTGACAGTGGTCTTCCTGATTGTTGCAATCGAGTATCGCCGGCTCACTTTTGCAGTGATCTCGTTTGCAGTGGCGAACGGCTTTCTCAGCCTCGCCTTCTTTGCTCTGGGGGCTCCTTACGTCGCGGTCTTCAACTTCAGCGTCTTCTCCGGCGCCGTTGCGATTCTGTTGTTGGCCACGATGAGTCTGGAGTCGCCGGAGAACGAGCAGCCGGGAAGTTCCACTGGCGAGCAGAACGAAGAGGTGACCGCGTGATGAAGTACAAGATAACAGCAGCGATTCTCGCGCTGATAATGCTCGTACTCATTGTGGGTCAACTGACAGACTTCACCGCTTTTGCGGTGGGAGTACCCTCAGGACCTCTCCTGTCCCCCGAGCTCTGGGAACAGATTGGTCAGGCCGTTGGAACCACACTGTGGTCTTACCGGGTCATCGACGTCTTGGTCCAGGTGACTCTACTCTTGGCGGCGGTGGTTGGGGCCTCGGCCATGTTCAGGTCGATGAGAAAGGAGGAGTCATGAGATGTTTGACATGCTTGACATCTATCTCTTGTTCGCACTGATTCTGTATCTGCTCGGCATCTATACACTTGCGAGCGCCCGTAACATGATCAAACTCGTCATTGGCATAGAGGTCCTTGTAGCTGCAGCCAACCTGAACTTCCTAGCGCTTGCGGCATTCACCAGTGGACCCTCCGTGCTCGGTCCAGTAGACCCGCTGGTGCAGGACTTTGTGATACTCTCAATCTGTGTGGGTGGCGCCATTGCTGCAATCGCCATGAGCCTGATTGCCAATGCGTACCGCCACTACGGGACACTGGACATCCGTGAACTCAGGAGGCTGAAGGGATGATTGTACCTGTTGAACTCGCAGCGTGGCTCGTCTTTGCTGTCCCGCTTGCCGGTGCGGTGCTAACACCGGTCTTCGCAAGAATTCATGGGACACTACGAGATGTCATGGCCGTCCTCGTGGGGTTCGCCACCGCTTTTCTTGCCCTCGACATGGTGGCCAGCATGATACTGAGTCCGGGTTCGAACGACTACGTCCTCCTCACATGGGTTGTTGCCGGACCGTATAAGATTGACTTTGGCATGCTTGTTGACCCGCTCAGTGTTCTCCTGACTGCAATAGCGGGAGGGATCGGCTCCCTCATCATCCTGTTCAGTGTTGGCTACATGACCGGTCATGATGAACAGGGTAATCTCGTCAAGGACCCGAGCCTGACTCGCTACTACTTCTTCATGCAGCTGTTCGTCGGCGGAATGGTCCTTCTTGTCATAGCTGATAACCTCCTGATGACATTCATTGGCTGGGAGATTGTCGGGATGTGTTCCTACGCCCTCATCGGTTTCTGGCACAATGCCAAGACTCCGAGTCCTGTGCCTGAGTACAAGACCGAGGGCGAGTACAACGCAGTCTGTGGCATGAAGGCGTTCATGGTGACGCGTGTCGGCGACATCGGCCTCCTCGCGGGAATTCTCCTCCTGTTCTCAATCACTGGCACGTTCAATTACGTTGAGCTTCAGACACTGGCTGGTGACGCCGCATGGGCTGCAAGTCTTGGCTCACTACTCATCAACCTGCTCCCGATCATTGCGATTCTCATCTTCGCAGGGCCAATTGGTAAGAGCGCTCAGTTCCCACTGCACGTGTGGTTACCAGAGGCCATGGCTGGCCCCACCACGGTCAGCGCTCTCATCCATGCTGCTGCGATGGTCAAGGCCGGTGTGTACCTCGTTGCGCGCATTGTGCCCATCTTCATGGACATGGTGGTCAACGTCGTCGGCCTGACTGTGTTCTTCCAGACGGTCGCGTGGATTGGCGCATTCACTGCGTTCATGGCCGCCACGATGGCACTTGTGCAGGATGAGATCAAGAAGGTGCTTGCGTACTCGACAATCTCTCAGCTCGGCTACATGTTCACAGCTCTGGGGGCCTCCGGCCTTGTTGCTGAGAGTGTCGCTGCGTACAGTGCGGGCACGTTTCATCTCTTGGCCCATGCGATCTTCAAGGCACTCCTGTTTCTCGCAGCAGGTGCGGTTCTACATACCGTGGAGAGCAAGTCGATGCGGGACATGGGTGGCCTATGGAAGGACATGAAGATCACTGCAATCACGTTCTTCATTGGAGCAATGGCTCTCGCAGGAGTATTTCCGACCATTGGGTTCTGGTCGAAGGAGATGATCTTCGAGGCGCTATTGCACGGCGGGCAGACCGGGCTGTTCATTCTCGCCTTCGTGACGGCGATTCTGACGGCCTTCTACACGTTCCGCATGGTCTTTATGACATTCTTTGGTGAGAAGTCTGCTCATGTCAAGGAACGCGAGGCCCATGGCCATCACGTTCACGAGGCGCCCCCGAGCATGACAATTCCCCTGATCATTCTCGCGGCTCTGGCGCTGGGCGGCGGCCTCTTCGAGCTCGTGTTCTTCAAGGCGTTCTCGCCCATCGGCGAGGCCCTTGCCCATCCGTTTGAGTGGTCGCACATCGAGCTCTTCGCCCTCGGACCACTGACACTCCTGACTGTCGGTATATGGGTTGTTGGCATAACTCCTGCCTACTTCATCTACTACAAGGGCAGGGGCGACTTCACGAGTCTGCGTCAGGGGCCGCTGGGAAGGTTCCTTGAGAACCGCTGGTACATAAACGCACTCTACTACAAGATCTTCGTAGACGGATATCTGTGGCTCAGTAACGGCCTTCGCACCCGTGTCGAGTCCGCGCTCTTGGCGTTCAGTGAGGCCACGAGCAAGGGCATGGACGCGGTGTCGAGGGGATGGAGACGCACCATGACTGGTGTGCTCAATACAAATGTGTTGGGCATGATGTTAGGAATCATCGCGTTTCTGCTAGTGATGTTGTTCCTGTAGGAGGCTGGTGGATATGCAAGCAATCACAATACCGATTCTCTCGGACTACCCGATGATACTGACTCTCCTCGGCCTCTCTGTGGGCGGCCTGCTCACTCTGATAGTGGGTTCGCGTTCTGAGAAGGGTGCCCGGGTATTGGCCGCGCTGTCGCTGCTCGGCGGACTCGTACTGAACGTCCTTCTCTTGCTTGAGTCTGGCGACTCCCCTGTCACACACGACTTTGTCTGGCTGGGCGACACGACCAACCCCATCATGACGCTTGGATTCTTGGGCGACGGCCTGAGCGCACCGGTCGGTGTTCTCATTGCTGGGCTCGGGCTCTTTTCGGTCGTCTATTCCTTCGTCTACATGGAGAACCTGAGGCATCCCGGACTCTACTACTCACTGATGGTGTGGTTTGTCGCGGCCATGCTGGGAGTAGTCTATGCCACCAACCTCATGCAGTTCTTCATCTTCTACGAGCTGATGCTGATTCCCGCATTCGTCCTCGTCTATGTGTACGGGGTCTCTGAGGACCCGGAGCAGAGGTCGAAGAACGCGCTTCAGTTCTGGGTGTGGACTGCGATTGGTGGGATGATCTCACTCTTCGGTGTGTTCTTCCTGTTCGGTGCAACGGGAACCATGGACATTCAGACCCTCTACACGGCGTCTATGGCCACCAACATGGCAAAGTTTGTTGGGTTGATGTTCCTACTGGGCTTTGGCATCAAGCTGGGACTTGTGCCGCTGCATGTGTGGGCTCCTCCTGTCTACGGTGAGGCGCCCATCCCTGTTCTTGTCCTGCTCAGCGGTGCCATGACAAAGACTGCAGCCTACGGTGTCATCAGAATCGTCATTCCCATATTCAGGGCAGTCCTTGCCGACTACTCTCTGGGACTGATGCTGATCTCTGTGGTCACGATGTTTT
>CAZSTY010000075.1:1939-6355 GCA_964609885.1 uncultured archaeon | reverse complement strand
CCTCTTCAAGAAATGCTCCGTTCACTTGGAGAATCCCAGTTCCTGTGGCCTCGTCGAAACTATGGATATACAACCTACTGTCCGCAACTACGAGCTCCCCGAAGAGAGACATGACACTCTCTCGAATTGCCGCGGCTATCTCTCTATCGGTCACCTTGCCATCAGAATGGAGGCGAAACAGCACATGTCTCTTTCGATAACTTCTCATCTCTGACTCCCCCTCTTTACCACCTCTAGGCCTGGCGCGATAAAGTCTGGATTAAGCCGCTGTTCGTTTCGTGATATGCGGTTGTCTGCCCATCTCATTGCATCGCGGCAGTACTTCCGATCAAGTTCCAAGATGGTCCCAACAAACTCAATCGCAGAACCCGATCTCATCTCGAGTGGGTGCTTAGCGTGGCTTGAAATGACGATCTGCATTCCCGCTGAGAGTGCCACTGAAACTGCTTCTCTGAATGCCTTCAGTATTCGCGACCTGTCAAGTCCTCTGTTTGTCACAAGCGGCCGCAATGGGATCTCTAGAGCCGTGTCGCCGTCCGCAGCCAAATGTGCTGTAGTCGTCTTGAGTTGGTGTTCTCGGTTCGTGCTGGTAACGGTCAACAGGTCTATCCGCGGATCCTCGGCAGCCCAGTTCGCAGTATTGACGCCGCGCAATGGCACAGCGAGGATTACGGCGCGTCTTCTATTCTGAAGCGTCTGGGTCTTGAGTGCACTGATGGTCTTGCCACGGAGATCAACGCGCCTTACAATCTTGACCTTATCGAGATGCCGCACCGGATCAGCGTCTTGGGGGCCTGGGGCTGCAATTGCATCTATCCCAAGAGCACTTGCCATCTGCGCAAACAAATCGACATTCGTTTCTGTAGCATGAACGTAGAGGTCTGTCACCATCTATTCTTGCCCCACTGAGCGGATGGTTTCTCTAAGAAATCTCATCACCTTTTCCTGATCGCATCTTGGATACTCCCGAATGTGTACCCTGACACTTATCACATCTGGTCCTTTTGCCAATCTGATACTCCCGATATATGCCTCTTGCTTATCCACTCGGAGAAACAGCACACATCTCTCATCCAGTCTACGATCAAGTGAAACGCTCAACCAGTCCCTGTCCGCCTGTGACATCTGCCCAATGAGGTAGTGGAATGTTTTCCGTGCGACCCTCTTTCCGCTAATGACCGCGTTCACAATCACTATGGGGATCTGCCCGTACCCCTCAGTCCGGACCGTATTGGTTCGAACGTGCTGGCGAAGGTCTTCGGGAAAGAGATTGAGGATGGCGGCTCGCACACGGTCCACAATCTCTGTGGCGCGCGAATATGCTCTTGCCTCCACCCTCTCTATGAATGGCATTGCTGCCCCCTTCGGCATGGGACTACTTACCGCGGTTGCCGTGAGCCGCAAGTGAAGGCCTAATCTTCTCGGCGCCCTTGCCCTTCCGTCGTAGACCTCTACTCTTTTTGCCAGCGGACGTGAGTCCACGGTGCACTCGGCCCTTGTGAACTGGGTCGCATATCCAGTTGATGTCGGGATCGTTGTATATCGCCGGGTGATTGGGGTCAACAAGAATTACTTCGTAGAAAACCCACTTGTGGTCCGACCCTACCCAGTACGAGTTCAGTACCCGGAGGTTCGGGTACTTACGCGCCGCCCGTTCTTCTGCTATCCACTGCCGCGACTTCTGGGGTGTGTATTTCCGAACGCCCAGGCTCCTGGGCTTTCGTCCCATCCTAGGGCGAGGCTTCTCGCGAGGTCCCCGACCTGTCTTAACACGAACTACCACAAATCCCTGCTTGGCCTTGTAACCTAAGGCACGAGCTCGACCCAGCCGCGTTGGGCGTTCAAGTCGTACGATACTGGCCTGCTTGCGCCAGACAATGAGTCTACTTCTTACAATCTCCGAGCGTTCTCTCTGTTCCTGTAACCAAACATCATTCATATGTCTGTAAGCCATTGCTAGTGCTCCTTCCTTTGCGGTCTATCGCTATTCCTTGATTGTGGTTCAGCCCTAGTAGGCCACATCCCATGCGGACGCATCCGCCAACACAAAGGAATGGACGACCGTTGATCTCAGGCATGGAACCCCTGTCCCATCAACGGTAGTAGGACCAACCGCGGTGAGCAAATCACCCGTGTTCACAATTGGGGTTCCGTTCCGCTTCATGTTCTGTTGTTTCCCAGTCTGCATGTTTCATGTTGTGAGTCCCCAAGTAGGGCCTACAATACACTCCTACTGCAGAACTGGATCGCCCCTCCTCCCACTGGATGCGCTTAAAGATGTAGCGATTGGCCACAATTGCGTGACTATGTCAGTTCCTTGATGATTTTCTCCGCAGTAAGGTCGCCTACACGTGCCTGCGCCTCGACTGTGGACGACGCGATGTGTGGCGTGGCAACCACTTTCGGATGCTTCACGAGAGTCCAGTCGTCCGGTGGCTCGGTTTCAAAGACATCGAGGCCCGCACCAGCAATCTTGCCTTCATCGAGTGCCTTGATCAACGCCTTTTCATCGATGACTCCACCCCGTGCCGTGTTGATGATGAATGCCGTTGGCTTCATCAGTGCCAGCTTGCTCCGGTCTATGAGGTGCCTCGTTTCATCGGTGAGTGATACGTGGATGCTGACGAAGTCGGAGCTGCGAAGGAGCGTATCAAGGTCAACTCTCTTGGCACCCGTTTCGCGTTCGGCCATTCTCTTTGCTTCTGTGTCCGAGCGTGAAGTGTAGAGAATAGTCATTCCGAATGCCTTCGCTCTTCTTGCCACCTCCATACCAATACGTCCAAATCCGATTATTCCAAGTGTCTTGTTCCAAAGTTCTATTCCCTTTAGCTTCTTCTTCTCCCAACGCTCCGACTTCATTGACGCGTCGGCCTGAGTTATATTCCGGGATAGTGCGAACATGTGTGCAAAAACCATCTCTGCTACCGATACTGAGGGGGCCTCCGGCGTGTTCATGACCTTGATGCCCTTCTCCTTTGCCGCTTCTTGGTCGACATTATCGAGGCCCACGCCGGCTCGCACAATGAGTCTGAGCGAGTCTGCGGCATTAATCACCTCTCTCGTGACCTTCGTGGCACTTCGAACAATTATGCAGTCAAAGCCCTTGATCTGTTCCTCAAGCGGCCCGTCCTTCTCCTTGTCACGAATCACTATCTCTAGCCCTGCACTCTTCATTTTTTCAACAGCTGATTCCGCTATAGGGTCTGCAACAAGTACACGTGCCATTCAATCGGCCTCCAACTGATGTGTGCTCCCCACCGGCGCCCTACATCTTAAAGTTGATGTTGTGAGTGTTTCCATTGCTTGGGAACGTTGATATAGACAACTCAGAGTGTCTACTGCACATGAAAAAACGAGAACTGAAACCAACCACGGCTGTAGTGCCATGTCCAGTCGTTCTCCTGAGTGTCCGTGGTGAGGAACGGCCGAACATCATAACGGTTTCATGGATTGCCAACGTGTGCAGCGATCCCCCCACAGTGGCTGTCGGTGTTCGACCAAAGAGATACAGTCACAGGCTCATGCTTGAGGCTGGTGACTTTGTCCTTAACATCCCGTCTTCGAGCCAGTTTGAGAATGCAGTCTTCTGCGGTACCAAGTCGGGCCGCGACTATGACAAGTTTGAGAAGTGTGATTTCACACCGATTCCCGCGTCAAGAGTATATAGCCCGATGATTGCCGAGTGTCCTATTAACATCGAGTGCAAGACAACCAGAGTGATCTCCCTCGGTGCCCATGACCTGTTCATAGCGGAAGTAGTGGCGATTCATGTTGACGAAGAGCTCTTTGAGTCGGAGGAGCAATCAACACAGTTCGATGTCGCGCGGCTCAATCTCTTTACCTATGTGCCGCTGACAGGTGAGTACTGGGCAGTCGGTGATAAGATGGACTGATATCAGCAATCTCACTTGGAGCCTTTTGCGCTCACTATTTTGATAACATCACGGTCCTTCAAGACATGTTTGTCCGAGATTCTCATCTTGGTTCGGGCGTCAATCGCATGGATGAAGCTCTCCATCAAGTCCGTATGGATGTAACCCGCGAACTCTTTCGCCGTAGTCCCCTCTGGTACAAGGAAGACATCTGGTAGAACATTGCCCTCGCTGTCAGACAGTGTATTCACATCGTGAACCGGATAAACGGTGATCATCTTCAGAAAACCAAACACTGCATCGTTGAGGATTCTCTGGACTCCTGTTCCACCGTATCTCTTTAGGATGTCTGTTCGAAGCTTCTCCAACTGGGCTAACTCGCTCTCACTGAGCTTGTCTGGCTGTAGAATCTTGAAGTCCTCATCACCAGGCACATATCGAATGATTCCTCTCTTGTCAAGATCACGCAACACCTTTTCGGCTAGCGCACTGACTGGTAAGACCAGAAGGTCGGGAAAGGTTTCTCGCAAGCGTTCATAGTTTT
>CAZSTY010000075.1:0-1929 GCA_964609885.1 uncultured archaeon | reverse complement strand
GTGAGCCGTTGGCCGGTCTATCTTGTTTGCAGCTATGATGATTGGTTTTGCCACACGCTGCAAGGTCCGCGCGAAACGACGGAGATTCTCATCGCTCCACTTGTCCGCACTCTCCGCGTTCAAATCTGCGTTTCTAATTGCCTTGAGTATCTGTGATCTTGTAATCTTGAGTCCTGATAGTTTCTCTACAAGCAGCTCGTCAAGTTTGGCCCCCTCTGCGCGTACTCGCCCCGTTATGCGACGCCAGTCTTTCGTGACTATCCCCAATATCCACTCCGTAATTTCGTCCTCAAGGAACTTGACATCCTCAACAGGATTGTAGCTGCCCGCGGCAACCTCCTGTCCCTCTGCATCCAGTGATCCGCTTGCATCAACTATGTGAATCAGGACGTCCGCTTGGCGCAAGTCGTCAAGGAACTTGTTGCCCATGCCTCGGCCCTCATGAGCACCTGGGACAAGTCCGGCAACGTCAATCAGTTTGATTGGGATCAGGCGAACACCATCGATACAGATTGAGTTCTTGGGATTGTCCTTTACCCCAAAATCGGTACATGCGCACCGTGTTCTCACATGGGCTACCCCTACATTTGCCTCAATGGTTGTGAACGGGTAGCTACCAACTTTGAAGTCAGTCATGCATGCCGCATTCGTGAAAGAAGTCTTTCCACATGACGGCTTGCCCACGATGCCAACGCTGAATCCCATTGAGCGCACTTCCAACCTCACTCGTAGTGCCAGCTAAAGATAAACATGGTCCTATGTGGTCATTCCGCATTACTTTTATGAATCAGGATGCAGATAATGATTCAGATAAAATGAGGTGAACATCATGACAAGACTATGCATCACTTCTACTGGACCAACTCTGGACTCGCAACTTGACCCTCGGTTCGGGCGGTGCGCGTATTTCATCTTTGTCGACTCTGAAACCCTCCAGTTTGATGCCATTCCCAATGACGCGGCAATGGCCGCGGGCGGCGCGGGAATACGTGCCGCACAGACTGTGGCATCGCGAGGCCCAGAAGTTGTAATAACTGGCAGCGTAGGTCCCAACGCGTTTCCTGCTCTTCAGAACTCAGGAATACGGATTCTTACAACAGTGGGTGGAACGGTTCGCGATGCAATTGAGCGATACCGACAGGGATCACTCGTTGATGCCGCGTCAGCGGGGCCAGCCTATGCAGGCGCAGGCTATGGCATGGGGCGCGGAATGGGACGTGGTATGGGACGTGGTATGGGAAGAGGCGGTGGTCGAGGCCGCGGCTACTGGAGGCCGGGGGGTTGGTAGTTATTGAAACGCAGGCTGCTGGTACCAGTTGACGACCCAAGCGGGACTAGGGTGGCGGGCCACTTCGGCAGAGCCCCGTACTTCGCCATAATTGACATAGACGGCGGACAGGTAGTGCGTAAGGTCGTAGAGCCGAATCGTGGCGAACACACTGGCGGCCGGGGTCATGCGCACGATAACGTCTTCGCGTTCAATCCGCATGTTGTCATCGTTTTTGCCATGGGTCCGAGAGGTTTGAGCAGCTTTCAAATGGCAAATGTTGCTGTTCTTCGGGCCAACTCTCAATACCTTGATGAAGTTGTGGCATCATACCTCCGAGGTGAGCTTGAGGAGCTTACCCAAGGTTGCCTAGAGGCGCACTACTCCTAGTTTCTCATCGGTCTGAATACGGCGCTGGTAGGTGAGTTAGATGATAGTGACGGTAGCATCTGGAAAGGGAGGCACAGGAAAGACGACTGTGGCTGTGAATCTGGCCCTGTCCATAGGAGATGCCCCGATATATGACTGCGATGTAGAAGAGCCAAACGTACATGTCATGTTACAACCGACTGAACTCGAAACACGAGAGGTCCAACTTCCCATCCCTGAGGTCAATCGAGAATTGTGTACCCTGTGTGGCAAGTGTGCCGAGTTTTGTCAAT
>CAZSTY010000074.1:0-6375 GCA_964609885.1 uncultured archaeon | reverse complement strand
TCGCTGGCGTGTCTATTTCGCCTCACCTGTTGAGGCGGGTGGCTCCTACAAGTTTACTGTTGTCATGTATTTCCACTCTCTTCAGGAGATCTATAACTATGATGATAACATCTACAGTCTTCGATTCTACAAATACCCGATGTTACCCTACGTGATTGACCGATTGTCAATATCCATGGGCTTCAGAAGCGGAGACTCCTTCTACAACGGTACTAACCCCGAGGGTGTCTATTACAACGTCAATCCGTTCACTTACGAGGAGTTCACACTCCTGATGAAGTCCTTCACACCTGACATCGTGGCTACTCGCAAGACCGAGATTCGTATTGACCCGTGGGGTTGGTTACACTACAAGGAAACCATCACGCTGGACAATGTTGGTCCTGCGAGAGAAACAGACATTGCCTATACATTTCCAGCCTACATGTCCAATGTCCGCATCTTTGACAGACTGGGGATCTTGGCCTCATCCCAGCCAAGTGACTATAACTGGAACGAAACGTTGAAACAACGTATCAATCTGAAGAAGGACCGTTTTGGGGACGAGGGCTTCATGCCCAATTACCACTACACCTTCTATGTGGAGTACGATCTCTATCTACCGGAGTACCAGAAATCAGCTGCTGACGGTAACAAGATTGAGTTTCCAATGAGCACGATAGATGAGATTCTAGTCAAGACCCACACAGTTGATGTTATTGTTCCGATGTCGGTGAATGTAGTCCAAGCATCGGGAGAGTATAGGCTACTCTACGGCGGCTTCGACGCGATCCTTCGTTATACTGCCTACAACACTACGCAACGGAATCCAATCGAGATATCAATCGTGTATCAGATGACGCCTGCCATCCTCGCGCGGCCGCTCCTGTTTGCGCTAATAATTGGCCTTGTTGCCGCGCTGTACGTTTCAGTGCGGAAGGTGGAGCTGCCTGTCGAGGGTGAGCTGTCGGCAGAGGAGGAGGCCGCAGTTGTGAGGCAGGCAGGTGCCCCGCCAGAACTACTCAGCGAGTTTGCAAAGGTCTACTCCAAGAAGACCGCGCTCAACCTAGACCTTGAGAAACTCGAGTCTGCTCGAAAGAGAGGAAAGGTTTCGAAACGGGAGTTCATGGTTCGCGAGCGTGACATCAAGGCGCAGCTCGAAAAGCTGGACACACAGCTCGCCTCCCTGAAAGAGGAACTCATATCATACGGCTCACGATACCGCGACGTGATTGGTCAGCTCGAGCTCCAAGAGGAGAGAATCGAGGGTGCCAAAGCTGGTCTGAGGCAGCTCCTTCTTCGCAAGAAGAAACAGAAGATTAGCAGGGCTGCATTCGAGAAGACACGGCAGGAGTACCTAAAGACGATCAAGCAGGCGGTCACAACAACGGACCGCATTCTCCTATCGCTTCAGGAGGAGGCTGGTGAGGTATAGGCATTTCAGCTGGTCACTACGTAAGCCTTATCACAGGATGGTTGTGTCGGTTATGCCCCTCTGGGGTGCATAACGATGAACCCTGAACTTGTGTTTGATCGAGAGAAGATCAGCGTTGGTGACCTTCTAGAGCCGGACACCAAGGCAATGGAGATGTACCAGTACCTTCGCAACTCTCCACGTGTTCAGTCGTATCTGAGAACAGCTAATCGCATGGCCGTTTCGAGACTGGGCTACACGGACCACGGACCCACCCATGCCGAGGTTGCTACGTGGAATGCCCTGAAGGCCTTCGAGATACTCGAGGAGTCATTCATTCCCAATGTTGTTGCTGAGGGCATAGGCGACATCGATGATGCCAAGCTTGTCGTGCTTGCCTCTACCTACCTTCACGATATTGGGATGGTCATTCATCGCAATGAGCATCCTCAGGCTGCAGTGCAGCTTGCCCGTCCCATTCTGGAGTCAAAACTGGCCGAGATCTACGACGACCCGGGAAAGGCAACGGATATCCTCTCTTTTGCGCTTCACGGAATCTATGCACACGATGATGACACGCAGTGTCTGACTTTTGAGGCTGGAGTGACCAAGATTGGGGACGGATGCGACATGACAAAGGGTCGTACGATAATCCCCTATCAGAAGGGCAAGGTTGACATTCACTCTGTCAGCGCATTGGCAATTGAAGAGGTCATTCTGGAAAGGGGCGAGTCGACTCCCCTTTTGATTACCGTGGCAATGGACAATCCGGCAGGTGTCTTCCAAGTTCAGGCAGTGCTCCAAAAGAAGATCTCGACAACTGGCCTGAAGGAACATATCTCCGTGAACGTACTGGTCAACGGCGAGCGTCTAGTATTGTCGCAGGTGAAGCGTCTATTCAAGGTTCAGATTGACGATTCCGCCGAACATCCCAGTCTTCGCGAGAAGTAGAAGGTGGTAGCCCCGCCAGGATTCGAACCTGGGTCGGCGGGGCCAAAACCCGCCATGCTGGACCACTACACCACGGGGCTTCAGCTGGTTGACGCGGTATCATGTGTGGAGCTCAAACCGAACGGTCTTCCGCTGTTGATTATCTTCGCGTCTATGCGGTCTTTCCACCTCTCGAGGAACGCCGTTTCCTCGATTCTCTGCTTTCCGGTAATCCGGTGTTCGTCAGGGAGCAGACAAGCAATCCCGTCGATTACCGGATACCACCTTCCGCATTTCGGGCATGTTATGAGTGCCTCATCAATCTCCTCATAGGTCGTGCCATCCTCAGAAGTTTCCTCATGCAAGGCGAACACCTCGAGCTCTAGCTCGCTCCTGCACTCGGGGTCCGGGCACGCGAGGATATCCATGAGCCACCTCTTCACTTGCCGCCCTCCTGCGGGCACTACGGCGTCTTCTCCTGTACAATTTAAAAATGATTCCCAGTCGCCGTGGCACATACTCGGTAGTGACCAAAGGCGAAAGGCTATCTGGCGGCCTGCAGTCCTGTCACAACCGCGTCTGGTGATGTTCAGATGGGACTAGAACACCCATACCTACCGACAACCCGTGAAACCCAGAAAGAGATGCTAGCATCGATGGGCTTGGAATCGCTGGAGGACCTGTTCGTAAACATTCCCGAAAAGTTCAGACTTCGGCGTGAACTTAAGATTCCCGAGCCACATAGCGAACACGAAGTCGTGACTCGCCTCATGAAACTGGCGGCTAAGAATCAGCCTGCACTGGACGGAAATGTATTCCTTGGCGGTGGTGCGGGTCTTCACTACATTCCTGCAACCGTGACTGCCCTAGGTCAGAGGTCTGAGTTTGTGACCGCCTACACCAGCTATCAGCCCGAAGTAAGCCAGGGGATGCTGCAGACACTGTTCGAGTATCAGAGTCTGGTTGCTGAGATACTTCAAATGGATGTTGTCAACAGCAGTCTGTACGACCTTCCGACATCCCTTGGTGAAGCAGCACGGATGACTGCCCGTGTCAAGAAACGGCGGAACAGATTCCTAGTTCCAGGAACTCTTAATCCCGTGGCTCTTCAAGTCCTTCGGACCTATACCGAGCCCGTAGGAATCCAAGTGGAATCCATCTCATTCGACCCCAAGACCGGGCTGATGTCCCTCACCGATCTCAGTTCGCGGCTCGATGACACTGTGGCTGGGGTCTACGTTGAGAATCCCAGCTATCTCGGCTTCATTGAAACACAGCTCGATGAGATTGCCGCGACCGTGCACGATGCAGGTGCTCTCCTTGTGGCCGGCGTCAACATACTCTCTCTTCCCCTGCTGCGGGCTCCTGGCGAGTTTGGTGCTGACATTGCGATTGCAGAGGGGCAGTTTCTCGGAAACACAATGTCCTTTGGAGGCCCCATGCTTGGGGTATTTGCCTGCAAGGGTGACAGGAAGCTCGTCTATCAAATGCCTGGCCGGCTTGTCGGGATGACTACAACAGTGAGCGAACCACACAGACGCGGATTCGTATTGACGCTTAGTGCGCGTGAGCAACACATCCGACGAGAGAAGGCCACGAGCAATATTTGTTCAAACCAGGCCCTTATGGCGGTGAATGCGGCAATCTATCTAGCAACCATGGGCCCCGATGGCCTACGTGAGGTGGCCGAAGCGATCCTCTACAACTCCAACTATGCAGCGAGGCAGCTCGACAGAGTAGAGGGTGTGACTGCACCAGCTATTGGGGAGACTGTCTGGCGTGACTTTGCAGTTCAGTTCGATACGGTATCGGTGGACACGGTCCACGAAATGCTTCTTGAGCGTGGTATTCACGGAGGGACTCCACTGACATCACAGTTTCCGAGCCTAGGCGAAGCAATGCTGTTCTCTGTGACAGAGCTACACACCTGTGAGTCCATTGACAAGATGGTTTCTGCGATTCGCGACATTGTTGAGGGAGGTGCATAGGAATGGGCGGCACATTTCATCAAGCATCTTGGAACGAGCCCGTGATATTCGAGAGGTCTGTGGAGGGTGTGAGGTCACATGTTCCTCCACCAGTGGATCCAAAGATTCGGGACTCCTTGGGTTCCGTTGACAGCCTGCTGCCTCCTGAGGCTAGACGTAATGCGCCATTGAATCTTCCTCGAACTCCAGAGATGCAGATTGTGCGTCATTTCACGCGGCTCTCGCAGATGAACTACTCAGTGACACTCGGTACATACCCACTGGGCAGTTGTACGATGAAGTACAACCCCCTAGTTGACGAGATTGTCGCAGGTATGCCTGGCTTCGCATGGCTTCATCCTGATCAGGACCCGCGTACCGTGCAGGGCGCGCTAGAGCTGATGTGGGAACTCGAGCAATGGATTGGAGAGATCACCGGTATGGACGAGGTGACACTTCAGCCGTCGGCTGGGGCACACGGGGAGTTCACAGGAGTCATGCTGATTCGCGAGTATCATCGACAGGTCACTGGAGAGTGGGACAAGCGCCACGAGATGATAATCCCTGATGCTGCACACGGGACGAACCCCGCGTCTGCTGCAATGGCTGGATACAAGGTTGTTGTGCTGCCATCGGATGACGAGGGCCTTGTTGACCTAGATGCCCTAAAAGAGGCAGCAGGTCCTGCTACCGCCGGGTTGATGCTCACTAATCCTAACACCATTGGCGTCTTTGAGAAGAACATCGAAGAGATCACGGGCATTGTTCACGATGCAGGGGGTCTCGTTTACTACGATGGTGCGAATCTCAATGCCATCATGGGGATTGTCCGGCCCGGGGACATGGGATTTGACGTTGTGCATGTCAATCTTCACAAGACCTTTTCAACACCACATGGTGGCGGTGGACCTGGTGCCGGCCCTGTTGGTGTGAAGAGAGAACTAGCTGACTTCCTACCAGTTCCACGGATTGTACGCCGTGATGACGGGTCATTCGACTTGGACTATGATCGTCCGAAGTCGATTGGGAAGGTCCATGGGTTCTATGGCAACTTCGGAGTTCTTGTTCGTGCATACGCATACATCTATGCCCTCGGCCATGAGGGTCTGCGGCGTGCGTCAGAGCTTGCAGTTCTGAACGCGAACTACGTGGCCCATCATGTGAAGCAGATTCGCGGCTTTAGTCTGCCCTTCTCCAAGGACGCGCCGCGTATGCATGAGTGTGTGATCTCTGCTAAGCAACTGAAGGAGGAAACAGGTGTCACAGCCATGAATGTTGCCAAGCGACTCCTCGACTTCGGTGTCCATGCACCCACCGTCTACTTCCCACTCATAGTGGAGGAGGCGTTAATGATAGAGCCTACCGAATCCGAGTCGAGGGAAGACCTAGACAGGTTCATAGCCGCGCTGAAACAAATCTCCGAGGAAGCCTATACCAATCCGGAACTCGTGAAGAGTGCGCCACACAATACGGCTGTTGGTCTGCTAGACGAATACAAAGCTGCACATCCCACCACGCTGGCTCTGTCGTGGCGTATGTATCAGCAAAGGTTGAAGAAGACTGAGTAGAGGGACCTATTGCACTGATTGTGTGGACGTGTTCCCGTTGATGATTCGCAGAGATCTTGGCAGGTTTGCCCTCACTGCAGAGGCAAAATGGATTGGCAAGAGCCTCTCCGTGATGATCTATGGCGGGGATGTTCCTCACGTGGGTGCCGTTTCGGTTGCCTATCCCTCCAAGAGCGAATTCCGTGACGCATCCACGGTGACTGTGAGTACTCTATCGTTGCCGGGACACAAGGACTATGTAGTTTCAGGTCCGCTGGCTGAACGGTTGGCAAAGGCACTCGATACACCCGTCGTCGTAACCGTCGGTGTACACATTGACAACGCCTCGTCACAGGATTTGGAAACTGTGGTGGCAGGGATTGAATCGATGGCGGACGAGTTAGCCTCTGTATTGAAATGAAATAGTAACACGGGGGATTGGCGTTGAACATACACTTCAAGCTGTTCGGCCCCATACGGACAGTCTGTGGTACTGGAGAGATGAGCATGGACGTCCCAGAAGAATCCCGTGTCAAAG
>CAZSTY010000073.1:0-6439 GCA_964609885.1 uncultured archaeon | reverse complement strand
GGAGGAAGTCAGCCGGCAGTATCGTGCGAGAGCCTGGGCCGTCAACAGAGTGATGTGGACGTTTCCGCGGCAGACCGGAACCGTAATCACGTCGTTACTACTCACGTGTGGAATCTTTGGGGGAATTGTTGAGTTCGGCCACATCGTCTTCCCCCTAGCAATGGCGCTCTACCCAATCTCGGTCATCCCGATGTGGATCGCAGTACGGAGGAACAGACGCATTCGCTCGCAGGAGTTCACGCGTTCGGCCAAGATGGGACTGCAAGAGTAGATTCCAGCAAGATTCATTATCTGTACGGCCTATCGGCCAAGCGACGAAATTCCTGGGGTTCTTGTTATGATACACAGCGCGTTTCTCCGTGGTTCGCTTCGATACGCCATTGCTGCTTCATTGGTCGCATGCGGAGTCGTTCTCAGCGCCTTTGACATCGTGGTCGGTGCTGCCATGTTTGTGCCAGCCATTGGGGTTGTGTGTGCGAGGAGAAGAGAAGTCGCAGAGGTTGTCACATCCGAGAAGGTCGCCGAAGAGAGGCCGGTGGTCGAAGAGTGGACACCGGAGGTCGAGATTCCACGGGCTGAGCTTGCCGAGCTACCTATCGAGACCATTGAGGGTATCGGCCCAGTCTATGGCAAGAAACTGCGAGATGCTGGCATTGAAACCGTGCAGGACTTGCTCGCGTCCAAGGCCGACGAAGTCGCGAAGATTTGTGGGGTTGGCGAGGCTGAGGCCCAGAGATGGATCGCGATGAGCCGATTCTGCTGGCTTGAGAGCATCTCTGAAGAGGATGCAGAGGCAATCGTCTATGCAGGTGGAATAAGCACTTTGAAAGAACTGGCCGAGGCCAATCCTGAACAGTTGCTCAGGGACATCAAGGAAGGCGTGGAACTTGGCCACGTTCAGGTTCCTGAGGGCTATGAGTTCACGCTCGAAATGGTCAAGAAGTGGATTGAAGAGGCCAAGGATCTCACCAATGAATAGAATGGCACGGGGGAGGTCACTCCCTCCCCCATCGCGTTCTTTTTCTCATCTAAGCCTCACAGGGGATTGAACCGCAGGTACGAGGGCCAGCGAAGCCCATAAATAGGGACAGGGGTCAGCCCGGGGCAGCCGTGACGCGAGAAACGTCGCAAGCAAGCGTCAACAAATGGTGAACAAAATGAAGAGAGATCCAATCGGTTGGATGAAGGTCGAGTATGAGAAGCTTGTCGAGCAGAACCTCGACTGGAAGATTCGCGTCCTGCAGGGGCCTAGTACCCCCATTGCAAAAGTGGACGGCGTCGAGGTCCTCATGCTCTGCAGCAACAATTACCTCAACCTGACCAACCATCCGAAACTGAAGGAGGCTGCCATCGAGGCCATCAAGACCCACGGAGTGGGCAGCGGTTCGGTACGTGCGATTGCGGGTACGATGGACCTTCACGTTGAGCTCGAGAGACGCCTTGCCAAGTTCAAGGACGCAGAGGCCTCACTCACGTATAGCGCCGGATTCACGGCCAACGAGGGGCTCATTCCCCAGCTGGTCCGGAAGGGAGATGCCATCATCTCTGACGAGCTCAACCATGGCAGCATCATCGATGGTGTCAGGCTGACCAAGGCCGACCGCTACGTCTACGACCACTGCGACATGGGCTCACTTGAGCGCGTCCTCAACGAGGCTGAGAAGAAGAACCCCGAGAGGATTCTGATCATCACCGATGGTGTCTTCAGCATGGATGGTGACATCGCGCCGCTTGACCAGATCGTGAAACTCGGGAGCGAGCACGGTGCAATGATCTATGTTGACGATGCCCATGGGGAGGCGGTCCTCGGTAAGGGTGGCAGAGGTATTGTTTCACACTTCGGCCTCGACCACGAGGAGGTCCACTTCGAGATGGGCACCTTCTCAAAGGCCTTCGGAGTCGTGGGCGGTCACGTGTCAGGTAGCCGTGACATGGTCAACTACGCACTCAACAAGAGCAGGTCTTGGCTACTCAGCGCCTCTCATCCGCCAGCCACAGCAGCAGCGTGCATCGCGGCCATCGACGTTCTTGAGAACGAACCCGAGCACGTCAGAACCCTCTGGGAGAACAGAGAGTACTTTGTGAAGGGCCTGCAGGAGATGGGTTACGACACCGGTAGGAGCCAGACGCCAATAGTGCCGGCCATTGTTGGCGAGAGCTCCAAGGCAGTTGCACTCAGTGAGGGACTGTACAAAGAGGGCATTCTTGCCCTGCCGATCGTCTACCCAATGGTCGCACGCGATGCTGCACGCATCAGAAACATCATGAACTCCGGCCTCACCAAGGAGCATCTTGACAGGGCTCTCGATGCCTACGAGAAGGTCGGAAAGAAGCTGGGAATTATCTAAGAAACGGAAGGCCCTGGGACAGGCTCCCAGGGGCACCCTCATTCTTTTTGACGAGCCATTGTTCACGGTTCTGTGAACGGCTCAGCACCACACGTACCTGACGCAATCCTTTTCTCGCGAACTGGCAGATAACTCAGTATGACCGATGAGAAAAAAGACACTCTGAGGTCAGTCTTGGAACGCGCTGCAGACACTCGCACAAGAGTGCGACTGTTTGGCAACTCCATGGTGATTCTCGCTGAGGGCAAAGTGGCATACGTCGGGGAGAACATTGTGGCTCTCAAGCGCGACGACCCCAGTCCTGCCGAAGAGTTTGTGGCCCTTGATAGCATCGTAAAAGTGCAGCACATAAAGGAGAGAATCTACTAGGTCGCGGCGGGGGAGCATCAGGCTCCCATGCTCGCCGCCGATACGAGCTGTTCTGTGTTGCCCTTGAGCCATGAGATACTGCATCCTACGTCAGGGCACTTCAATCGGAAAAGCACCCCAGACCAGAAGGATGTACAGCATCATGATGAAGACCGCAATCATGCTGACGCTCTCAAGGACATTGACCTTGGCATCGTCTGTGATAGTCACACGTAGGATGGAGAGGGTCGGGAATGCAAAGAACAACAGGACTACCGAGAAGAGGTCTATAGGCAGGACGTTCGTGATTCCGAAGACTGCTGCAATTATCCCGCCCGCAAGCAGAGTGTAGCCGTAGATGACAAAGAACACCTGAACGATCCCGCCGAAGGCATTTGAGAGCGCCACCTCAATCTTGTCTTTGAGATGACTGCTGGCCACAATAATGTACTCGGGCGCGCCACCGAAAACGACCAGTAGTAGCGCCGCGTGAATGAAGTTGAGGTGCTGGACCTCGGTGGCCCACTCGGCAAAACCAGCCAACGCCTCACCACCCACCAAGGCACCAAATGCCGCAATCAGCAGCAGCACCACGAGCCTCTTGCCCCTGGGCACAGAGTGATGAACCTCACAGGTCATGATCTCATCGTCGGACTGCGGTTCGCAGACACCGTAGTACTTTGTGATCCTGTAGAGATATGCTACAAACACTCCGATGAGACATGCACCGAAGACCAGCAGCTCTCCGGCATCAAGACTCTGAGGCAAGAGCGGGTTGACCTGCGAAAAGACGAATAGCATCAACATGGTGAAGCCGACAGCCAGACTGATGGCGGCACCCATTGCCAGAAGGTCCGAGCCGACCCACATGATAGCATCAGGCAGCTGAAAGTTTCCGCGCTCGTCCTTGGGAAGCACAATGGTGTAGATCGCGAAGACGAGAGAATTCATGAAGATCGTCGCCAGCGCCAAGACCCACGCCATCTCGAAGCGTCCGCCGAGGAGGAGAAACGTCAGGACCGACAGCTCTGGAATTGTGCTGGCAAGGCTCGCATAGATGCCCGACACATAGTCGGTCAAGTTCTTCTGCTGTGAGATTCCCTCCACAGAGAGGACGAAGGCCTCGCTGGCGCCTGCAATGACCATCACCCCTGCTATGAGGTCTATGACCCGGACCGCCGTCAGAGGCACGGAGATAGACAGTGCCTCAAGCCCCATGATCGAGAAGATCACACTCAGACCCAAGATGTACGAGAGCTGCCATGTGTGGAGTTTCATTCGGTCAACCTCTATGTACTGCATCGTCAGGCAGATGTGCTCGCAGCGTGGCACTTTCAATTCGTACTTATCCCTATCGGCACCCGATTGACGAAGCTGCCGCAATTGGGCCCTGTGTGAAAAATCGGAGAGGTAATACAAGTGGTTGTGACCAGACCGGCTGGGCCACTTGACTCATGAAGTCATATTCCTCTGCATATGACTCAGCCAGATCTCGTCACCCTCAGTTCCTTCTCGATTCCCTTTTCAATCTTAGCAATACCCTTCCTTCGCAGACCTCCTCTCTTTTCACTCCCAGCACTCTGCGTCCTTCTCGTCCTCATGTTCCAATCAGGCCTCTGCCATAGAGACTTCGTCGCTCAACTCCACCACAGACCCCTCCTCCTTCACCGCCTGGGCCTCTCCAGACCTCCCGGCTACTCCACCCTCCAGCAGGCCCTCAAGAGAGAGAATCGACCCTCAACTCCTCCACGAGATGTACAGGCGCGTCGCACGACGACGACCACCTCCCAGACGCGTCGCCGTGGACTCCACGGGCCTCTCCCACCCATTCAGGTGGAGAGTGGCTCTCCGTGCGCCTTGAGAGGACACGGAGGCGACGCTTCACCGCCCTCCACGCAGTGGTGGACACCGACACCCTCATGGTCCTCGCAGCACAGGTCACAGAACGTCCCGGCGGGGACGCGAGACAGTTCGTACCACTGCTGAGGCAGGTGCGTCACCAGTCGTTGGAGTACGTCTATGCCGACAGGGCGTACATCTCCCGGAAGAACGTCCAGTACGTCCACGACCTGGGTGTCCATCCCGCCATCGAACCAGAGAGTGGGATGCGAGGCACAGCCCGTAGACATCGAGGGTACAGGGAGTTGGTGAGGGAATATCAGGACGACCCAGAGTGCTGGAGGCTGGTGCACTAGTACGGGCGGAGAAGCCTGCTGGATACAGTCTTCAGCATGATGAAACTTCGGTTCACGGGATGCTTGAGTTCGCGAGGCGAGGAGGAGCAGGAGCGTGAGTTGTTGATCAAGGTGCTCCTCCACAACATCGAGCGACTGAACTATCTTCAGTGCGTGGGAGGTGATCTTTCACACAGGGCCCCCACTTTGATAAAAATGAAAATATAGGAAGCCCTGACCGTTTCGCTATCAGCGTAGACAAGCTATGCAGTCTGCGGGGGGGTTCCCAAGTGCGACAACACAAGACGAAGAGATCTGCCTTTGTTCTGTGTGCTATGTTAATGCTTGTGCTCTCAATGCTCTTTCCTGTCACTACCATATCGGTTGAGCGGGAGTATCCAACAAGAGTCAAGCCAGACTCGAATAGAAATGAGAGATCATTCACCGACGCACCTTCATTGCGTGAAGATGGACTGGCTTTTTCAAGTCAGAATACAATGCCAACACTGTCTTCCACAGACAATCAAGACAGTCGCATGGACTCATCCCTTCCTCTCAAGTCTACGATTGAGAAGTTTGTGAACACACGATGGAATGCAGAAGATAAAGCGGACATCGTTAGGAATAACAGCACAATCAGCTGGCCGAAGCCAATATCAGAAATGACCTCCATGACCAATGCAACTTTTCCCTCTGTCACAAACTCATCACTATCAGTGTCGAATACGACCAATGCCTTGTTTGATCGATCGTCATTCGATTCAACTTTGAGTGCAGCAACAGAATAGAACGCTGGCACTGAACTGTTCTATGATGATTGTAGTTCCACAGCTGGTTGGGTCTCACAGAGTTCGTGGACTGGAGAACAACTGGTGTCTCAACTGCAGACTGGAATCGACCTCTTGGTGAGTAACGGCCGCTTCAAGAGTGGGTACATTCCCTCTCATAGTGCGTATTTGCACGGTCCAATGTGGACTAAGGAACTCATCAATCCCGCTGCCGTCGGAGAGGGGCTAGACTTTGAAGTGTATCTCCAGCATGAATACAACTATGGGTACATGGGAGATGTGGGTGTTGCACTATATGATATGAACAATGAAATCATTTTTCGGGTATGGATTCATGATGCATGGTATTCAACCCGAAGCGATATAGTCGTTGCCTACTACTTCCTCGACTGGCAGGGTGGAGGGTACTCTTCTCAATCGGTCCAAATGAGTGGTAGTTGGAGTGGAAAACTGAGAATCTGGTACGATAGAGAATCTGACTCTATCAAGGCAACCGTTCCGGGAGGTTCATTCACCCTTGTTACAGACCCTTCGGAAGCGGAGCTTGACCGTTTTGCCAAGACTGTGGCCATCTACTTTGCAAGAAAGACCACTTACAACTATCAGTCAAAGTTCATAGACTCCATACGTCTAACCTCAGACAACAGCCCCAACACTGGAATCCCTGCACATCCGTTGACCCCTGCTATGGATGGACACTGGTTCCCCCAAGAGCGGTACTCTCGACTATATTTCCAAGTAGATGATCCTTACAATGACTACTACTTCTGTCTAAGAATCC
>CAZSTY010000072.1:0-6491 GCA_964609885.1 uncultured archaeon | reverse complement strand
TCAGCGGAAAACGCTCTCCGGTCTCGTTGACACGGATCATGACGAACTGCCCGGGCTTACAGACGCGGGCAATGTCAGGTGCGCTGACCTCCATCAACTTGACGACAGGATTGAGCACCTTCTTTCTCACTATCTTGTACATGGGACAACGCCTCGTGCCCTTGACACGCCGCGACCGCCGAACCGAGGCCGTCATAAAACTTTGGGTTGAGGGCGATACTGCGCACGCCCAGTAAGACATGACCCATGTGACGAACAGAAGCCACCACGATGTTATGCTCGGTCGGATTGTGGCCCGACAGCCAGGCGACATCCGTGACAAGAGTCATGTCCGATAAAGCGGGTGAACTTTTCTTATGACCAGGCCCACCAAGTCCTGAACCTTTCCTACAGGGATCACGGATGCGCCCGCTCGAACTAGTTCCTGACGGACCTCCTCCTCATAGTCACTATCGGTAGCTCCAATATGAAACAGGAACAGGTGATGCCCTCGGGAAGAGAGCCTCCTCACTGCACCTAGCATCTGTTCCCAGTTCGCCACTTCCGCATCAGTGATCAATAGCACGAGAACGTTGGACCTCGCCTCATCGCACGCATCAGATATCTTCTTGGTGGGCATCACTGTGCCTCCGCCCTGATAGGACAGGAGAACGTCCTCCGCAGCCCTCCTATCACGCGACCAGCCCGAGATTCTCGCACCCACTGAGAAGTTAATCACGTTAACTCGACAACCGCGACTCAGGGCGAACTCCATGGCACCAAATGCTGCCTCAAGTGCCAAGTGATATGACCCAGAGAGCCGAGTCTTGCTCATGCCCCATGTCATCGAGCCGCTCGAGTCAATGACAATGAGCATGTCAGGAGGACTCTTTGACTCCGTCTCTATGAAAGACTCTATGCGAAGCCACTTTCGAGTGGACAGATTTGGCACCAAGACCGGAAATGCCTGAAGGGACTGGACAATGTCGAGTTCCTCTACGGGATCGCCAAGGCGCCACACCTCTGGCGTCAGCGGAAGGGCACTTGACGGATGCCGGTCCCGAATCTCGAACCGAATCATGCGGCGCGCAGTTGCACGGTACCAGAATCGCGTCCAGCCACGACCTCTCGTGCCGGCACCGTATAGTATGAGGACTGCTCGCAAGTCCTCAAGGGTGCCCCCTCGCTGCTGAAGTTCCGAGGCCACTCGTTCGAGCTGTTCCTCCACATCCTGTTCCCGGGATCCCTCCATACATCTCCTTGCCATGTCGCCATTGCGTACAGCAACAGGATCGCCCATCAGGATGTCAACATCTAATGGCACAGCCACACGCACGACTCCCTCCTCAGATTCGCTATCGCCCTCGCCGCCAGAAGACCCTGTCGCAGAGGCCACACCAGCAAGCTGGTCCTCCTCCGGCTCTTGCCACTCCTTGATCACCTTCGCAATCTCTTCACACGCCTTTGGCCACCGTTTCTCAGAGCGAGCGTATCGACCAGTAATCTCCACTATTCTCTTAGCGGTCTCGTACGTCTGTTCGTCAATCTTGACCGACGGAGGTATGGGGAATCCCCACATGGCTCGATAACAGGAAACAATCAGTCGCCATAGTCGGGAATGCCCCTGCGACCTGATGGCCGAGTCGTGAATTGATGCGAGAATGCGCTCGTGGGTGAGGTCCGGGAATCTCTTCAGCAGCTGTGAGTCCACAATCAAGTCTGAGAACAGATTGCATACAAACATCGCCGTGGCGTCGTTGAGATGGCGTCGGGCCCGAGCGAACATCATGCCGCTCATGATAGAATCGTAAGGGCATACCAGATAGTGCTGTAGTTCGTGGTGGCAGATGGACCTGAGGTAGGGCTCAGCCTCGTTGGTGTCCATGTTGAGTGGCACACCGAAAGTGTTGATGTGAACGGTCCACGTCTTGTCATCGATGTAGAAGTGGCTCATCGCCCTCTCATCGTATTCAATAACAGGATCGGGCAGCGGCGGACTATAGAAATCGGCCACAGCCTGCTCCCAAGCTCTCCGTGCAGCTGTCAGCAAGGACTCCGCGCGGACGCTGTCAGCGGCTACACTCATGGCTCAACTCACCTCATATCTGACAGGCTCTTCTCAATCATCTGCTTGAGCTCCACAGCAGGCTCGCCACCCGACACCTCAAGAAAGACCGCAGAGTCCGGCGAGTCTCCGGTGACATAGACAACCAACGTCAGCTGGTCTGTTCTGACAACACGTCTCTTGGGTGGACGGAGGGTCTCCTTGAGAATGGGCGTCATGCGAGGGAATCTGATGCTGATTGAGGTCCAGAGCTCCTGCCACTGATCAAATGTGAGTGTGAACTGGGTCAGCGTGATTCGATGAAGTGCCTCAGACACCTTCCCAACTAGCATTCCGCGATTCGGTATGGCAGTGTCAGCCATCAGTTCTCGTAGAATCTCGCTCAGCTCTTTGACATCCCTCTTGCCAATGGCCCTGTCAATTCTGTGAATCAGCTTCGTATAAGCCGACTTGGTCAGCTGCTTCGCGAAAGCCACGTAGTCGAGCCTCACGAGAAGGTCGCTCTTCGCAATCGCCTCGAGTTCTTCAATCCCGCTCTTGGATGCTTCGCCTGCTCTCAGTCGTGCCATTATCTTCATTGCGGGCTCTCGTGCTGCGAATCTGGCCGTGGCCCGTTCCACCAGCCTCTCAGTGAACAGAAAACGATCACCATAGAACGGGGCCTTCGAGATCTCGTCGCGGACGTACCGGGTTCTGTGCCAGAAGACTAGAGGCGCAATGGATTTCACAATCTCCACCGTGACACTGTCAGCCCCCACAAGCCATGCGGTAGCCTTGCTGTAGCGGTTCAAATCCTTTGCTGCACGAACACTAAGAGGGATGACGACCTTGTTACACACGCTCTTGGCGGTGTTGTAGTGACACCCATCGCAGAGCCCTGTTTCCACCGTGAGGTCTTCCGACTGGCTCTTGTCGACCCGGATACACGCACCGAACTCACGTACCAACGCTCGGATATACTCCGAGGCCTCAGGCGAAACCGGTACCTTGTCGGCCAGATTCCATATGGTCAGCAGGTCCTCCTCTGTTAGTATGGCCGGGACCTGCCACAGTTCGTCGTACCCGAACAGACGCTCATCACGGGTCGAGAGAATCGTCTCCAAGTCGTTGATGGTGGGCATGGCGATGGGAACTGCAATACCGAAACGGTCTAAGAAGGGCGGCGCCAGTTCGAAGGGCCCCGAGTCGGTGGGGTTCATTGTGGCATACAGACAGTATTCCTCACATCGCTTGACCTCATCGTAGTACTTGAGCTCGCCTTCTGCGAGCATGGACAGCAGGATGTTCTGCGCATGAGGCGTCAGTCTATTGACCTCATCCACAATCTTCCAGAAGTCTGTGACGAACTTGCGCCAGACGACGACCTCGAGCCCCTCCTTCATGAGCGGTCCTGGCCGAAGCGTCGCCACCATCTTCTCCTCGGTGAGCTGAGGATGACCTCTTAGAATGGCATCCTCAATCTCGCGAATACTCTTCCCCGTCATCATCCGCCCAAGAAGCTTGATCAGAGTGGTCTTTCCACCCCCATGCCCGCCAACTAGCAACATGGCAGATCGTGGAACAAGCGCGTTGATCACACAGGTGCCAGCTATGAGAGGAAGTCTGAACGTCTTTGTCCTGTTTCCTCCGGACTGTGGCCTGTAACGAATGACGAGGTCCCGCGAGTGAACGAACAGACCGTGACTCTCAATGGTCGTTATGACCTCTTGCACTTTGCGGCGTAGTTCCTCCGTGGACCCCGGCATGGCGAGCATCACCAAGATAGACTCACTGTGCCCCTTCGCCTTATGGTTAATGTGGTTGTTGGCGCCACCACGCGCCAACTCCAAAGAGGTAATAAAGAGAGGTGAACGAGGGAAGACGGATGCTTGCCGGGAGCAGACGCATCGCGGTGGCCGCTGAGGGGCGGTTCTATTTGACCATGAGATCCATGGCCACAGAGTCCGCAACCCTCGCGGCAACAATGGGTGGTCACGATAGTGGATGAAGAAACCTCGCTCGCAGACATTCTCAGAGTGGTCCCGCCAGAGGACATCAAGTACAGACGAGCAAGGCAACACTCGGTCGTGACTGCTGCACAGACCTTTATCGCGGACCTACGCGCTGCAAGTGAGATTGGTGAGTCTGACACTGTGCAAATGGCTGGACGCGTTCTAGTCGCAGGACCTCCTGGCACGGACCTGCTGAGCTTTCCCGAAACCGTGTGCTACGAGATTCCCGTGAAGATGATACCTGTCAGCACAGTCAATGTTCTCAGAGAACCGGCCAAGGTGGCGGAGGTCATGACTGCTGTTGTCGAACTGGCGAAACGCGAGGCCCCCGCCCTGCTGTTTTTCGATCGGGTGGAGCTGTTCGCAGACGGTGGACCATGGAGTGTCGCGTGCCTTGCCGACAGTGTTTCAACTATTGGTTGGACTGAGAACGAAGTGATCCTCGTAGGAACGACGAATTGCCCTGAGAGGCTAGATCCCAGCGTCTTGGCGGCCTTTGATAGGGCATTCACGTTTGCCAATGCGAGCGATGAGGACAGGTCCCTTCTCATAGAAGAGATACTCCCTAGTGAAGAAACGACGGCCGACCGGGGACTTATCATGGAGTTCACTGATGGCTGGTCGTTCTCAGACACGAAACGCCTTATCGAGATGCTCCGACTGAGCATGAGAACTGGGGCTGAGGTCAATCGTCGACATCTGGAGGAGCTTGTTGAGAAGCACGGCATCATCCCGCTGGGAGGGACTGCGGGTCGGAAGGAGATTGTCCGGCGCACACAGACCCCGTCCTCAGAAACACTGGTGAAGGCAGAGAGTCTCTATCCGGACGACTTCCTGGATCAACTGTACCTCATGGCGGTCTCGGACGACTACGTGCGGACTCAGCAGACGGTCGAACGCCTGAATGATTCTGTTCCTCTCGATAGCAGGGACATGGAGTTTCTGAGTCGGTACCCGTTTCTGCTTGAGGGGAGTGCAGACCAGCGCCTTGCGCGTCTGATACGTGCCAAGAGAACCCGTGACCGCCTGATGCGTGTCATGGGCAGAGAGAGGTAGGTGGGAGTGGGAAAAGAGTCAGTACGGGTTGAGTCGGTCCGCCTCAAGAACTTCATGTCGTTCTATGACGCAACCGTCAACCTGGGTCCCGGGCTCACCATAATCGTTGGCCCGACAGGAGCGGGCAAGAGCTCCATCTTTCATGCCATGAAGTTCGCCCTCGGCTCCAATCAGAGGGACGACAGGTACGAGAGATGGAGCGACTTTGTGAGAATGGGCGCTCGCAGCGCGGAGGCGGAGGTCGCAGTCAGGACAAACGGAACTGTAACCAAGTTCTCAAGACGCGTCGATCGCGACGGGGTACCGCGGGCCTACATTGACGGCAGGAGAGCCCGAGCCGGTGAACTCCGCAGGGCAGTTGAGTCGCTGGGTCTTGACGTGGACAATCCCCTTGTCTTCATGCCCCAAGGAAGGGTGACAGCGCTGAAAGATGCCTCACCAGAGGAGGTGCGTCGCCTAGTCGAGGAAGGCACAGGACTGGACAGTCTGCGTGACCGAATCTTGCTGCAAGAGGCCCAGTTAGAACAGGACAAGGCTAGACTGATAGAAGCCGTGGCCGAGGCCGATGCCGTCAATTCAGAGCTGAGAATGTTGGAGAGTGACCTCCGGAGACTGGAGAGAAAGAGAGAGCTTCAACAACAAAGGCACATGATAGAACAGGAGATGAAGTGGGCGCGTCTTGACTCTCTCATCGCATCGATTCAGACAGCCAAACAGGAGCTGGAGGAACAGCAGGCTGGCCTGGTCGAACTAATGGAGAAGAGGAACCGGGTGCAGGAGGAGATAGCAGAGGTAGAACGAGAGGAGGCAGCACTGGGTGAGCAACTGAACACCGTGCAGAGGGAGATTGGTGGAATCGACTCGCATCTCAGAGCCAAACAAGAAGAACTGGAGAGGACAGAGAAAGGAACGGCCAAGGCAGTGGAAGAGATTCGAGAGCTTGAGAAGAGGCTCGCCGATGATGAGAGTGAACTTGCAAGGGTCAAGGATCATCTTGAGCGCTCCATGAGTGCGCGGCAGGCCCTCTCAAAGCGGCTCAAGCAGCTGGAACTTGAACACCAGTACGTCGAGCAGGAGAGAGAGAAACTTGACGAGCAGCTGGCCGCCTTCGCAAAGTGGAACGAGGAGAGAATGCGAGCTCAGACAGCCCTCGTCCGGATTCGAGACCAACACAACAGCAAAGAGATACTCCTACGAGCGTTGAAGGACAGACTACGCCAGCTGAAGGCAGAATACGAGGCCTTGGAGAATCGGTGGCGCGAGGTCTGGGAAACTCTGGAAAAGACTACGGAGGACGACCTAGCTGAGGAGAAACGCAGGCTCGAGGACGAACTCTCAAGGCTCAACGAAACACGGTTTCGAGAAGCGAGTAGACAGGCCGACTTGGAGAAGGAGATAGA
>CAZSTY010000071.1:0-6537 GCA_964609885.1 uncultured archaeon | reverse complement strand
GAAATTTCCACCCAACCATAATTGTCGCGTTCTTCAATCACGATCACAGTATTGCCAAGGCTTCTCAGATGATAGAACGTGTCAATAAGCCTGCGAATGTCGCGCGGGTGAAGGCCGATTGAGGGTTCATCTAGACAGTACAACACCCCGGTGAGAGCCGAGCCTATTTGAGTAGCCAACCTTATTCTCTGGCTCTCCCCTCCGGATAGTGTCATGGAGAGCCTGTCAAGTGTGAGATAGTCCAGCCCCACAGACACAATGAATCTGAGCCTCGATACTATCTCCTTCAGAATCAGGTGTGCGATCTTGTGTTCCCGCTCGGTTAGCTTGATGTTCTCGAAGTGGTCGAGGGCCTCGCGGATGGTCATGGCTGTGACCTGATCTATTGAGAGGCCTCCGACAGTGACCGCCAGACTCTCGGGCCTCAGCTTCTTGCCACCACACGCCGGACAGACCGTCTTGCTAGCGAACTCGTTGGCTATGTGCTGCCGGTACCATTCGGCCTTCGTGTCCCTGAGATGCCGTCTGAGCCGAGGGATCATCCCCTCCCATTTCCGCGTGACCCTGATGGTTTCGTTGCCGCCTCGCCAGTCCTTGCTCTTGTACTCGAACGACACGGTGTAGCTGGGGCGACCCCATAGAATCACGTCCTTGGCCTCTCTTGAGAGTTCACGCCAGGGCGTGTCGAGCGAGAAACCTGCCTTTCTACTGAGCACCTCGAGGAACCGCATGGGCCACGACTCAGGACTGTGGCTCCAAGGCTTCAGTGCCCCCTCACGGAGCGTCAGCGACTCATCGGGGACCACTTTCTTCGGGTCGATGTCAAACTTGACACCAAGCCCGTTGCACTCGGGACAGGCACCCTTGGGAGTGTTGTAGGAGAAGGCCTTGGGCCCGAGTTTCTCATATTGAATCCCGCACTTGGGGCACATCAGCTGCTCGGCAAACACCAGATCCGGGCTGTTCTCTCTAGCCACAATGGCCTGTCCATTGCCGCTCTCAAGGGCGGTCTCAAGTGAACTGACGAGGCGCTCTCTGTTGCGCTGATGCAGCTCTAGCCTGTCGACCACCACATCTATGTCGTGTTTCTTTCTGCCATCAAGGCTCACGTCTTCTATGTCGAGAATGGTCCCATCAACGCGGACACGCACGAAGCCATTCTCAAGTAGATTCTGAAGAACATCCTCATGCCTACCGACCTCTCCGCGAACCACTGGGGCAAGAACAAACACACGGTCGCCGCCATTCTCGTCGAGAAGAAGGCGAGCCGCAGACTCAGCTGTCAGCTGCTCCATTGGCCGTCCACACTTGATGCAATGAGGGGTGCCCACGTTCGCGTAAAGAAGCCGCAGGTAGTCGTGAATCTCCGTAGTGGTCCCCACCGTGCTACGAGGATTCTTGCTTCGCCCCTTCTGCTCGATAGAAATGGCGGGTGGGAGACCTGTGATCTTCTCGACATCCGGCTTGTCTAGCCGACCCAAGAATCGGCGAGCATAGGATGACAATGACTCTATGTATCGCCGCTGCCCCTCGGCGAAGATGGTATCGAAAACCAGTGTAGATTTTCCTGAACCCGACGGTCCTGTGACCACAACGAGACGCTCACGCGGAATGTCGAGTGTAATGGACTTGAGATTATGTTCTCTAGCCTTCTCGACATGAATGTATCCTGTCACGGTGTTCGCCCCCTCCCGTCCGCGTCGTTCAGCACACGACGCAGGTACTTGCCTGTGTAGGAAGCGGGATTGTTTGCCACCTCCTCGGGTGTCCCTTCAGCTACAAGATAGCCGCCCTCGTCGCCTCCCTCAGGACCGAGATCGATTATCCAGTCGGCTGTCTTTACCACGTCGAGGTTGTGTTCGATTACAAGCACGGTGTTGCCTAGGTCCACAAGCCTGTGGAGCACTTCAAGCAGTTTCTTGATGTCGGCAAAGTGAAGCCCTGTGGTGGGCTCATCAAGAAGGATGAGAGTCTGGCCAGTCGCAGGCCTTGAGAGGAACTTGCTTAGTTTGATTCGTTGTGCCTCACCACCCGAGAGAGTAGTGGCGGGCTGCCCCAACTTCACATATCCCATACCCACATCACATAGCGTCTGTAGGCGCCTCCGGATGGCCGGTATGTTCTCAAAGAACTCAAGCGCCTCGTCAATCCGCATCTCAAGCACATCTGCTATGTTCTTGCCCTTGTAGCGTACTTGGAGGGTTTCACGATTGTACCTGCGTCCTCCACACTCGCTGCAGGTCACCTGCACAGGGGGAAGAAACTGCATCTCGATGATCTCTACACCAGCACCTCGACACTTCTCACAGCGTCCACCACGAACGTTGAAACTGAACCTCCTTGGTCTGTAGCCACGCACCTTCGCCTCGGGCAGGCTCGCAAACAGCTCTCTCAACGGGGTCCAAAGACCCACATACGTGGCTGGATTGGAACGGGGCGTTCTGCCGATAGGGCTCTGGTCTATGACAATCACCTTGTCCAACTGGTCAGCGCCGACAATCTCATCATGTTCACCGGGTTCGAGCTCTGCCCCATGGAACTTCTTGGCAAGGGCTCTCTGAAGGGTCTCGACTATCAGGCTTGACTTCCCGCTGCCGGATACCCCTGTCACACAGACGAAGAGACCGAGTGGAATCCGCACGTTGAGATTCTTCAGATTGTGATGTCGGGCACCGCGAATCTCTAGATACCGGCCATTCGGCTGCCGTCGCTCTCTCGGGACAGGGATACGGTCCTCGCCACGAAGAAATCTGGCAGTGACAGACTTGTCACACCGAAGCACATCCTGGAGGGTTCCTGCCACGACCACCTCGCCCCCCTCGGCCCCTGCACCGGGGCCCAAGTCCACAACGTAGTCCGCACTTCGGATTGTCTCCTCGTCGTGTTCGACAACGATCACAGTGTTCCCCATGTCGCGGAGTCTCTTGAGCGAACGCAGCAGTCGCTCATTGTCACGTGGGTGGAGACCTATGGACGGCTCATCGCAGACATAGGTCACCCCCACAAGGTTTGAACCGATTTGGCTCGCGAGGCGGATTCGCTGAGCCTCACCACCCGCAAGTGAGGGTGCCGGACGGTTCAGAGTGAGATAGTCCAGCCCCACCTCGCAGAGAAACTCGATTCTGCTCATGATCTCGCGAATGATCGGTCTTGCCACCGGCCTCATGCCGCGTGGTATCTTGGCTGTGCGCAGGAACTCTCGAAGTTCCCTGATCGACATGGCCTCCAGCTCGGAGATTGATCGCCCATTGAAGAGCACCGCCTGTGATTCGCGACGCAGACGTTTTCCACCACAGACAGGACACGGCCGTGTGACCATGAACCTCTCCAGTTTCTTGCGAATGTACTCGGACTTCGTGGAACGGTAGTTACGCTTCATGAATGGGATGACGCCCTCGAACCTGCGCTGGGTAACGCCGCGCACGACCATGGTGGAGGCCTTGTTACCCCATTCCCACTGTACCTCGAACGCCTTGTCCGACCCGTATAGGACTATCCTCTTGTGTTCCTCAGAGAGGTCCCTCCACGGGGTGTGGACACTGAAGCCGTGGTGTTTGGCCGCCTCTCGGAGCAACTTGCTCTTTCTCATCCACCCATAGGGTGCTATGGCGCCTTCTGCGATAGATAGCGAGGGGTCGGGCACTATCAGGGAGGGGTCGTATTCTCGTACGGTCCCGATGCCTGTGCAGTGAGGACAGGCACCGTGCGGCGTGTTCCACGAGAAGAGGCGGGGCTCCATCTCCGGTAGGCTGACGCCACAGTCAGGACACGCAAATCTCTCAGAGAGGGTCATGTCGCCGTCGGGAGTGGTGACCGTGACGACGCCGTCGGCCATGTTCAGGGCGGTCTCCACAGCCTCAGAGATCCTGCCTCGCTTGGACTCGCTCACTCGCAGCCGGTCAATGACGACCTCGATCGTGTGTTCGTAGTACCTATCGAGGGACATTCCCTCCTCGATCTCCACCAACTTGCCGTCTACCCTTGCCCTAATGAAGCCCTTCTGTAGTAGCTCCCGGAACTCCTTCCGGTACTCCCCCTTCCTCCCGCGAACGATTGGCGCCATGATCACAATGCGGCTGCCCTCGGGGAGTGCCAAAATCTGGTCAACGATCTGCTGAGCAGTCTGCGGGCGAATCTCACGACCACACTCAGGACAGTGCGGAGTACCGACCCGAGCGTACAGAAGTCGGAGAAAATCGTAGATCTCAGTGATGGTACCAACTGTGCTCCGCGGGTTCCGACCTGCGCTCTTCTGATCTATCGATATGGAGGGCGAGAGCCCCGATATGTAGTCGACCTTCGGCTTCTCAAGCATTCCCAAGAACTGACGAGCATATGCGGACAGTGACTCCACGAATCTCCTCTGTCCTTCCGCGTAGATCGTGTCAAATACAAGACTGGACTTTCCAGAACCAGAGACCCCCGTGACGACTGTGAACTTGTTTCTGGGTATCTCAACATCGATATGCTTGAGGTTGTGCTCGTAGGCACCAACAACAGAAATTGTGCGGGGCCCTTCGTACTCTCCCAGCTGAGTACGTAGAATCGTGTCCGTCAAGTCTACATTTCCTCGGGTCTCTACCATCCAGCCTCACCGGGACTAAGGCCGCGACTCGGTCGAGCCCTCCCGGAACTGTTTCATCGGACGATTCGCCGGAGTGAGTCAGCGGCTGCTCAGTTATGAAGTCTTCGCATCGCGCACAGCGAACATCTTGCTCACGAGGAGTTTTAAGATATTAATATGGGGGATACTGACGGTGTTTAACAGCGATTAATAGAGGAAGCAGTTGAATTGAACTCGCGTGAGAGATTCTACATGGCCGTGGAGCACGAGGAGCCGGATCGTGTTCCCATGGACATCTGGATAACGCCGGCAGCCTACGAACGTGTCAGGGACTACTTGGGGATTACCGCGGTCGAGGATCAGGAATGGGGTATTATGGCCCCCCTAAAGGTGTCGGAGGAGTTCCTCCAAAGATTGCATATAGACTTTCGGAGAGTGTACATGATCCCCTCTGACAAGTTTATGCCAAGAACTGATCCCGACGGGACCACAGATACGGAGTTCGGTTTCAGGGGAAAGTGGTACGGTCCCTATTGGGAGATAACGTATCATCCGTGGGCGGAGTTTACCGAGGTGGAACAGGTTGAGACCTATGAGTGGCCGGATCCTGAGGACCCGTCGCGGATGAGAGGCGTAGTCGAGTGGGCAAGACATCTTCACGAGGAAACGGACAAGGCCGTTGTGGGAATGGTCGGCGGTCCCTGGGGCGTCTTCGAGATATGTGCCCACTATATGAGAGGGTTCGAGGCGTTTCTCCTAGACATGATGGAGAGGCCGAGGCTGGCTGAGGCAATGATGGACAAGTCGATGCGTCTCGCCATTGAAATGAATCGCGTGTTCCTGGACGGCGTTGGTGAGTACCTCGACATCGTGCAGGTGGGTGATGATCTCGGCCACCAACACGGTCTCATCATGAGTCCAAAGCTGTTTCGCAGCATGGTCAAGCCTAGGTTGAAAAAGATATACCGTGACATCAAGAGGCGAGCCCCACACATCAAGCTGCTCTATCACACCTGCGGTGCCGTGGAACCGCTCATTAGTGACCTCATAGACATAGGCGTCGACATCTTGAACCCAGTCCAGCCCCTGGCGAAAGGAATGGACTCGTTCCTTCTGAAGGAGAGATATGGCGATAGGCTCACGTTTCACGGGGGTATTGACCTGCAGGAGGCCATGTCCGAAATGGGAAGTGTGGAGGATGTCAAGAAGGAGGTCGACACGCGGATTCGTGCCTTCGCCCCCGGCGGAGGATACATTCTTGCCCCGGCTCACAACATCCAGCCTGACTCCACGCCAGAACAGATAGTCACGCTCTACGACTATGCTCATGAGCGTGGGCGCTATCCGTTGCGTTTTGACTGACCATTAATGGGGGCTTAGGTTGAGGTTAGCGACAAAGAGATCGTTCAGGTCAGGAACGCGAGCAAGTTCGATGTGTCGCATTCTTTGGGCTATCTGTTCCATCCGACGACGCTCGCTTGTGGACACCAAGATCCTCTTGGCACCCTCACCGGCGGCATTTCCGACGGGAATCACTCGTTCCATTCCGACGGGCGGTAGCAGACCTATGCCAAGTGCGCTCTCGGGCCGCAGGAACGTCCCAAACGCGCCTGCGAGATAGACGGCCTCAAGGTCGTCGATGCTGAGGCCTGCCTCACGAAGGAGAACCTCAACACCGGTGCGTACTGCCGCTTTTGCCAGCTGCACCTTCCGAACGTCCTCTTGTGACAGTAAGACTTCACGCTCGGCACCCATCTCTCCGACCCGCACGACCACGAAACAGCGACGGTAGCGTTCGTGTTCAATGGTTCTTGCAGACCTGGTCAGCCGGCCTGTGACACTCAACGCACCAGCCTGAAGGAGCTCGTGCAAGAGGTCGATCACAGCTGAGCCACAGATACTCCGCGGGGCAGCATCACCGATAGTCACCACCTCCACGGCGTCTGTTTCCCTGCTCATGAAGATGTGCTCAA
>CAZSTY010000070.1:0-6618 GCA_964609885.1 uncultured archaeon | reverse complement strand
GGTCAACACGGTCATAGTGAGAGGCGACAATGTTGTTATAGTGTCGCCACCGCCCAAGAATGCAGAGAAGGAGTAGAATCAAATGGGAAAGGGCACCCCAGCAAAAGGCAAAAAGAACAATCCGCATCATATCAGGTGCAGACGCTGTGGCAGAAGATCATACCACGTTAGACACAAGAAGTGTGCTGCCTGTGGATTTGGTGCCTCGAGCAGACTCCGAACATATAAGTGGGCGTCCAAGAAAGTAAATGGTGTCAGAATCAGGTGAACGGTGGGCCGGTAGATCAGCCCGGTAGATCGCCTCCTTGGCATGGAGGAGGTCGCGAGTTCAAATCTCGCCCGGTCCACCACTACTTCTCTTCATCTAGCTCGATAAGATATCGGGATGTGTGCCTTCTCCTCACAACGGTAATATTACCACAGGGTCTGCCGTTAGTACATGGACGAGAGTCTGCAGCCACCTCACACAGTGCCCTTGACCACACTGCCATACGAGGGGCTCATCATAGATATCGGTGCAGGAGGAGAAGGTCTCGTTTCACGACTCGCGGGGCGGCGAGTGTGTGCAGTAGATATTCGCATAGACGAGATTCGTGAGGCACGTATCCACGGTGCTCCGGCCGACTGGTTCGTCAGCGATGGACGGCACCTATGTTTCCGTGATTGTGTGTTTGACATCGCAACACTGTGGTTTTCTCTGGCATTCATGAGGGATGACGAAACTAAGCTTGCAGTGTTGGATGAGGTCCACAGAGTTCTTCGAGAGAACGGTATACTCTCTATAATGGCTACGCATGTTGACGGGACGAGGCACAGGCATCTCTTTCGAGCACTGTTCGAGTTTCCTGACGGCACGCTCTCTCAGATTGGATACGGAGTCCTAGGAACGCAAAGACAGGATATTGAGAGTGTCTGCAAGCTCGTCAGCAGAGCTGGCTTTGAAGTGACTGCGACAGAGGATCATGACGCATGGTTCGTCATCTCTGCAGTCAAGAGAAGCGAGTCGACTGACTAACCGCTGCTCATGAGCCTTGTTCCAAAAGGTTAAAGAGTAGTCCAAAATCCTGACTGGCCCAACCAAGGGCCAGGTCGATAGTCATGAGCCTAGCAGTATGGTGGCGACGCGGTAGCAAACCCGGACTCATCTTGATATTCCTCGGTATCGCAGGGCTCGTCCAGATACCCGTGATGTGGCACGCTCAGACCTACGTGAGAGTCCTCAGTGCGGAACTACAGCTCATTGTCGCACTGGGAGCTATGGCGGTCCTTGGTGGTGCCTATGTCCTCATGGCAGAGGCAATGTATCGATGGGCAAATATAGTATCCAAACGCAAGGTTCGAAGAAGACAGAGGGCCAAGACGGATTGGATGACGAAACTCTCAGCCTTCGCCCGCAAGACCACAGACATGCCCGCCTTTGTAGGCGTTGGACTTCTCACATGCCTGTTCTTCATGTTCTACTTCGTACCGTTCGGGATTGCGGACATCACTCAGCAGCCATCTTGGCTGGCAACGGTATCGTTTCTTGACTCCCTCTTCGTGTATCCATTGGCCGTCAACATCGCTGCTGCACTCACAGCAATTGTCGCCAGCTACGTTAATCACAAGATGAAGTAGCTCGGACCTAGTTTGTGCCACTATGTTTATATCGCAATTCTAGGGGAGGAAAGACCAGCCTCGGTCGATTGGAGCCGCGGTAGATCAGCCCGGGACTGAGGCGCACGTTCGCCTCTGCGGGAGAGATCGCTCGACTGAAGATCGAGTTGTCGTGTGTTCAAATCACACCCGCGGCACCATGTCCTTTTCTCTCTCAGCCTGTGTCGTTTCGCCGCAGACAGTATGATGGCGTGCGGCTACAGGGAGCCGCTCAGCAGCCCCTGCCTCATAAGCTGGAGCTCGTGAGTCTCTCACTGCTGTGTTCGCGACACTTGTGGTGAGGCACGGCCGTCCCACCACACTCCTCGTCCCTCCCGCATGTACCATGAGATCTTTGCAATGCCTGTGATGACCCGCCATGTACTGGAGGCGACAGCAACAAAGACAGCCATCACCCAGATTATCAGTAGCGGTGACGGGGTGAGGTCCACCTGAGCCATGAAACTGACGATATCGAAGAGGCCGAGGGTAGTCCCGTCGTAGATGTACATGTATCGGAGTGGCCAGCCGATATGGACTATCATCGCGGAAACGACTATCCAAGCGACGCCCAGCACAACTTCTAGGGTCAAAGTGAGGTTGTTCTCACCACGAAGGAAGAACAGTAGGCCGACCAATGATCCAAACAGATTCAGACCTATCACGACTGGTACAAAAGGCAAGAACGCAGCCGTGAACAGAATCCGAACTTGAGGCTGAATCAACAATACCGCAATGATCAGACTACCTGCATACTCAACAAACGCGTCTGCTGCGGACTTCTTTCTCAGTGCCTCCTCGCCGATGCCAAGAACTCGTTCGAACAGCGTCCGTTCCGCCTCGGTGCGTCGCATGTCAAGTATGTTCAGCCGTTCGGTGACAACGAGCGCTGTCACAATGCTGGCGAGGACCAGGGCCAGAAACAAGGCCGAGGCGCTGAAGACTGATGTGACACCTGGAAGCACAGGCTCAACGAGAAATAGTCCGAGCATGACAGCCAATCCGATTCCGATGAAGACTATGGTCAGGGCAGCTACAGGTCGAGCATACTCGACGGGGAGTGGACCAATCCGCTTTCCCGTTCCTGCATACTCATTGGCTACTGATTTCGGATCGCCCATGTGCTCAATGGCTAGTAGGGCCGATCCTTCAGTGACCGTCCCATTACCGATACGCTCCGCCTCCTGAAGCAGATGTGTGCGTATCTCTATGATGTAGTCTTCACTTCCGAGAGGAAGGTATGCCCGCACCCTGTCAAGATAGTCTTCAATGAATTCTCTCGCCCGATCTCTTGCCATTCAGTCCACCTCCCCAATTATCTTGTTCATTCCTTCAGACATTGTGGACCATATCTCGCACATTTTTCTCAAGGCCTCAATGCCGTCATCTGTGAGCTGATAGTACTTCTTCGGCTTGGCGGGATCGGTATAATCCCACTCAGCACGCAACAGACCACGCTGTTCCATCCTTCGAAGCAGCGGATAGACTGTGCCCTGCTCCAGAGCCAGAAATGATGCGTATTCGTCAAGACGCTTGACCAGCTCATAGCCGTAGGCTCTACCGCGAACGAGTAGCGCCATGATGGCGAGAGCCACCGCGCCTCGCTTAATCTCCTTTGACCAACGTGTGATTTCCTCTTGTACGTTCTTTGACATCTCGGCCACATCGACCACGACCAGTTCTCGTGTGCAATGCAATACGTTATATTGCACTGTATATTATACAGTGTCTTATCATATAAGGTTTTTGAACCACGACGCTTTTGTGACGGATGCCATCTGCACAGGATGAGGTCACACATTGACACATGAGAGAGTGATAGTGAAGGTCAAACTCCTTCATCCAGACGCAAGGATACCGACCATGGCACGAGAGGGAGATGCTGCCTTTGATCTCTACTCGGTCGTAGACCATGTCATGCAGCCTGGTGAGAGATTTGCGGTGCCGACTGGAATCAGCATTGAGATTCCACCGGGATACGAGGGACTGGTTCGACCGCGGAGCGGCCTTGCGCTCAATCATGGCGTGACGGTGCTAAACACACCAGGCACTATCGACAGCGGTTACAGAGGGGAAGTCAGATCGATACTGATCAACCTCGGGACGGAACCATTTCATGTCAAGAAGGGCATGCGAATAAGCCAGCTCGCCATTCGTCCCGTGCCAGAGGTACAGTTGATAGAGTGTGAAACCTTGTCAGACACATCTAGAGGAGAGGGCGGATTCGGTAGCACTGGCATGTAGCCTCAGCACTCCCTTATTCTCCAGTCAGAATCGAGTGTGCCAAATGATTCACCAGAGGACCGTCAGGTAAGGCAAGAAAAGAGTAGATTCGCTTCTGGCAGCGAATTGAGGGAAGAGGAAGCTCGCCTGTAGACATCACATGCAGGAGTGCCTTGACTGCCTCTTCTGCCCACCCGGTCACATCAATCGAGACCAATGTGTTTCGCAGGGCTCTTCGGATGAGATCCTCAAACTTTGCGACATTCGTTTCGGTGACGGATGGAGCCATGCGGGCGATCAGATTCAAGATTGGAGATGTTTCGTTCTCTATCGAGTACTGACCACTGTTCATGATGTGTTGTGGAGTGGAAGGTCTATTAAAGTCCAACAAGACCATGTAGCGTAGGGACTGTCGTCGCAAGCTTTTTAATCGCCCCCAGTCCATCACTGGCCGACTGTGGGCCGGTGGTCTAGCCCGGCTATGATACCGCATTGACAGTGCGGTGGTCGCTGGTTCAAATCCGGCCCGGCCCACCACAGACATGTTTTCTGATGACATTACTCTGCATGAGAGTTATAGATACATGCCGCTTCTCAAGGGGTATTTTCGACGAAATATCTCTCTGGCCGACCGGTCCAGCTTGTCCCTCAACTCGAGCAGCGTGGAGTCAATAGAACTCAAGTCAGGCCGAGTCAACACCGGTCCGCTCAATACATGGGAGTACCTCTTGGCGTCAATCTCTGTGGGCGCAAGTGGGTCCCGCCGGATGATATGCTCAACCCGGTCAGGAGAAGTGAGTTGCCCGGTCATTGCATCAAAGAGGACCTGAAGATCGTCGTCACTCAGCGGACGCAGGCCAAAAGAGGGGGCCGTACGAATGTTACTGAGGCCCTCGATGTCCGGCGATATCTCAACTCCGACGCCAGTAAAATCAGTGGGACTGAGAGGAATGAGTCTGAGCTGGAAGGCAGACCTGGGCCCCACTATGAGCATGTCACCGTCCGGTGTGTTCAGTATGTGCCAACCTCTGGGCCTTCGCGAGTATTCGCGCATGATTCTAGGAATGAGTTCCTCAGCAGGTTCGGTGTCGCTCACTTTTCCTCAAGGAGTCATTCTCATGTTCATTCATATGGCTATTGGTGAAACGAGTGCGTGCTTTGAGGAGGGCTGAACTGATTGCGACGCGTTTCGCGCCAGATGCCTCCCGTCCGGTAATGCCAAGAGTTTCAGCTGCCGATGGTGATCTCATACTCGAGCCGATAGCACCGCGCCCATCGGGGCAATGGTCTCAATTGTTCCGCGCATGATTGGTACGTCTGGGTCGAGGCCGTCAATCAGATGTGAGAGCATCATGTCGATCTCCACAGTCTGCTCTTCCCAGCCCCGCGATGGGTCATACAGGTCATTGTAGTCAAGCACGTACTTGAACGTGAGGGGCATTCCACGGACTGGTACGCCAATGGCGACCAGTGTCACTCGTCGAAGGCGCTTCTGGTCATCTAGAAAGGGCCCCTGAAAATACTCCGGACAATATGTGACCATGGCCGCATTACGAGCGAGTTTCCTGAACTCGTCAAGATCATCCAATACTACAGGAGGTATGTACACGCGTGTTTCTGGGTTCATTCGTCTCACCAATTCGCTGTTCACCGGCCACCCGCCCACCCCTTTGCTTCCGATGGAGCATTGGGAGGGGCTAGGCCTGTGATAGGCCTCCCGGCCTGCACACATACTATACTTCATTATATATAAACATAGTGGTTCTTTTATTCGTTTCGCGCTCTTATTGATGAAACTTGTTGTTGGAACACGTGTTCCATCTCCGGCCGATGAGGGGGAGGACATCGGCGAAACTCATTTGGCCAAGTGTTTCAACTCTGTACCGACGATGAGAGAGGATGTGGGTCCAGTACAGCATATGTTGAGGTTGGCTCTTGCCACAGTTCTCAACCATTACAAGTTCTACATGGACGCAGCACGAGTAGCACAGACGACAACCGTCAAGGCGCTATTGACCCTGCTTGCGGAGTCCGAGGAGGAGGTCGCAGGAAAGATAGAGGAGATGATGGCGCGGGGTATTGTAGAGGCTGTAGACCTAGCAGGAAAGATGATGGATGATGACACACCAGACGGAACCCCATTTGACTTGGCAAGGGCAGAAACAGACCCACGTCTGTTCGTATGCAACAAGGCACTGGAACAGGAAATAAAGGCGTACACATTCTTTCTGTCAATTGCCGCAAGGGCGAGGTCCGAGGTGATCAGCAGACTGTTCCAGTACTTTGCTCATGTCAAGTCGGAGCAGATTGCCCGTATCCGGCGAGTATGTGAAACATTCTAGAGTTTCTGATGGCGTCCCGCCTTGCCAATCTCACCTGCCCATGAAGTCGGCAATCACGGAAAACTCTTGATCGCTCATCAGACCGCGTATGCTCTGAATGCCCTCCGAAACGAGCCCAATCACGGCGTGAAGGGACAGGCCCATCTCCTGTGAGCGTTGAGCGGCACCCTGCTCACGGTCTATGAGAACAGCGATGTCTTCACAACGCACATCGGTGAGGCCACGCCGGGAAACCTCGCTCATCACTTGAGCACGTGCCACCAACTTGCTCTCTAGGCCAGTCACAAGGTCATCAACTATGCACAGGGAGTCCCCATCCTCAATCACACCCTCAACCAGTGCATGTTGGCCGTACTCCTTGAGAAGGCGTTTCAGGTCTTGTTCGTTCCTTACACCTGCGAGCTTCCGCGTATGACAT
>CAZSTY010000069.1:0-6624 GCA_964609885.1 uncultured archaeon | reverse complement strand
CACGAACCTCGTTCGGTCGTGACTCTAGGGTCACAAAGATACCCGGTTCGCCGAGGGAAGAGGCCCCATAGTATAGGAACTGAAGGCCAAAGATGCTCTTTCCAGAGCCTGTCGGACCTGATATCATCACGGCGCTGCCAGGCAGGAAACCACCGGCGACCAAGTCATCGAACCCAGGTATTCCGGTCTTTACGCGCACCACCATGGCTCACACTCCTTCGGATGATGAGCCGGCAACCTCCCAACCTTTTACCACCGAGTCGATGATAGTGAGATTAACGTTAACAACATCAGGTCGTTTCCTAATCTCATCGGCGCGCCTGTTCAAATCAGACACGTCAGCACCAAGGAGCAGTGCGTAAATCGTCATTGGTTCTGTACTGACAGCTACCCAGTGAAATTGGTCTTCAGAGGCGAGCTCTTCTGCGAAACTTCGTGTTCTGTCATGGCTGATCTCCGGAAGTATATGGCCGCCCACCTGGATCTTTACCAAGCCAGCTACATCATAGCCCATTGCATGAGGATTGACCAAGGCGCTGAAACGTGTGATAACACCGTTTCTCACCATGCGACGCGTACGAAAGTGAATCGTCGTGTCTGCTTGGCCGAGCTCCTCAGCGATCTTCGTAAAGGGTAATCGAGCATCACGTTGGAGAATCCGAATAATGCTTCTGTCCAGCTCATCCATTTCTGCGGCCTTCTCTGTGAAGAGCGGTGGATAGAGTGCATTCTATATCGAGGCTATTAAGAGTTGCGTGATTCGCAAACATAGCGCAGGTTATTGGGAAATTCACAAAGACGAGATGGCGACAAAGAGAAGAGACTCATAGATTGATGGGGGTGTTGTAAATGCGTACAGAAGAGTCCATAGCAGCACCCAGAGTAGGAGATAGGACACCAATGAATCAGTCACGAGTTTCTGACGCCCACCAATCTGCTCAGGCTCAATCTCAAGGAGGTAAACAATTACGTACAGGGACAAAACATAGACGAGAAACCCAAACATGACACCGCGAATGCCTGCAAACGCCGTTCCATACGCCCCGCAAACCACCGCGCTGATAAATGCAAAGAACATCTTCACGTAGAACATCTGATCGGCAGGCCGGTCCTCCCATCGCCGAAACATCGCCTTGAATAGGGATTTGAGGGCGTCCATCAATCGTCACCACTGGACTGTTCCGGGAGGTCGATTGTGCACGTTATAAAAGGCTCGGTTGGCTGACCGAAGCTGCGATGAAGGACACGATGAGTAATGTGGACATCCGGATGATTCTTCCGGAATTGCAACAGGCTGCAGTTGGTTCGTTCATCAAGAACGTGTATCAGTACGGTGAGGTCTTCGTGCTCAAACTCTATCTGCCCAGAGGTGGAACTAGTCAACTCCTCATCGAGCCGGGTAGACGTATTCATCTCACGGAGTTCAGACGAGCAGCACCTCGTAATCCACCCAGATTCGTAACGGTCTTGAGAAAGTACCTGCGCGAAAAGAAAGTCCTCTCCGTCACTCAGCATGACCTTGATCGAATCGTAATACTTGAGGTTGGCGATGCTGAAGGTACTTACAAACTCGTCGCAGAGCTCTTCGGAAGCGGGAACCTACTATTGCTCGACCCTGAGAATCGAATCTTCGTTGCTCGAAGATATAGAAAGATGAGAGATCGTGACATTGTGCCGAAGGCGATCTATCAGTTCCCACCTCCGCGTGGAATCGATGTCTTCACAGTGGAAACCGAGCGCATCACAGAGATCGTTGCAGAGTCCAAGAGCAATGTTGTAAGGACTCTCGCAAGCAGACTCAATCTTGATGCACTCAGTTGTGAGGAAATATGCACACTTGCCGATGTTTCGCCCACGGCAAGTGCCGCGGAGCTTGACCAGCAGTCACTTGAGGATTTGAAGAGAGGAGTCATTGAGTTCAGCAAGCGTCTTCAAGAGGGCGTACGGGACCCCCGTATTGTATTCGAACAGACAGAGGAGGGTCTTGAGAGTGTCGCGTTCATCCCGTTTGAGTTTGAGATGTTTCGTGATAATCCATCAAGGACCTTCGAAAGCTTCAGTCGGACCATAGACGAGTACTTCGGAGTGACAGAGGCCGAGCTGGAACAGGAGGAAACCGAGGACCTCGCTAACAGAGAGAGAAAACGCCTCGAAACAATCATCGAGAAACAACAAGAGAGTATAGTCAACCTAGAAAGAAAGGCCGAGGAGGCTAGGAGAAAAGGAGAGCTCATCTATGCACACTTCCAACTTATTCAAGATGTCTTAGATACTATTAGCAAGGCAAGGTCCGGCGGGTTGTCGTGGGATGAGATTATTGATAGAATCGAGAGGGGTAAGACTGAGGGCAATAAGGTTGCTGCGCTTATCAAGAGAATCGTGCCGTCGCGTGCTGAGGTCATTGTTACACTCGGCGACACAGATGTGAGGCTGGATATCAGGCTGAGCGCACAAGACAACGCCTCGCGAGCATATGAGGCTGCAAAGAAAGCTGAGAGAAAGATTGAGGGGGCAAGAAAACAGATTGAGCGTACCAGAGAGAGGATGGAAAAGCTGCAAGTCGTCGTGCCGTCGACACGCCCCCGCCGGCCTACCAAAGTGAGGAGGCGGAAGTGGTACGAGAAGTTCAGATGGTTCATCTCTTCAGAGGGTTTCTTGGTGCTTGGAGGTCGTGATGCAAAGACTAACGAACAGCTTGCGAAGAAGCATCTAGGTCCCAACGACATCTTTCTTCATGCTGCGTTGCATGGGGCACCATATACTGTCATAAAGGTACCAGATCAGCCCCCTGGTGAACAGACACTCAGAGAGGCCGCTCAATTTGCGGTGACCTTCTCAAGAGCATGGCAGGATGGCTTCACAACCGGTGACGCCTATTGGGTTAACCCCGAGCAGGTGAGTTTTTCGCCCCCCTCAGGGGAGTACCTCCCATCGGGTGCTGTCATGATATATGGGACGAAAAACTACATTCGTGGGGTACCAATTGACCTCGCCGTAGGCGTCTTGATTGAAGATGACTATGCGGTTCCAATGGCGGGGCCGCCATCCGCAATTTCAGTACAGACAAAGTACCACCTCCGTATTGCACCCGGAAACATGAAGAAGGGGCAGCTCGTCAAGGAGATACTGAACAGGCTGAAGCGCCTAGCCTCGGATGATGAAATACTTCTAATCGAGGAGATACCCCAAGAGGACATTATGCGAGTCTTGCCGCCGGGCGGGGGCCAAGTAGTAGACTGAGCGTCGTGTGATGCCACTCGGCAACATTTTTAATCGGACATAGAGTGTTGGGCTCAATGTGGCGCCCCGCCATCCAATAGGGCGTCGGCACACTCTCCAATTGAAGAGGTCAACACGAATGTCCGAACCCTCTCATACGATGTCCGTTAGGGACATAATGGCTGTAAACGTGGTGACGATTGCTCCTGATGCTACTGTGCTGCAGGCTGCAAAGCTAATGGAGCAGATGGACATCGGTTCTGTAGTCATTGTTGACAGACAGCGTCCCGTGGGGATAATAACAGAGGCAGATATCGTCAGACGCGTAATTGCACGAGAGGTGGACCCGAAGACCTGTGTTGCAAGAGACATAATGTCATCGCCAATCATCCATGTCACTCCAGACACGCCTCTTACCGAAGCCATGAGAGTCATGGCAAGAAGCGGTATCAGACGTGTTGTGGTCCTGAAGAATGACTCACTGGCAGGCTTGATCACCTCGAGGGACATTCTCAGATGGTCACCGGAGCTGATTGATGTGTTGGTGGAGTCGCTCCGGATGAAAGGCGAGGCCTCTTCGGGACCCATAACCGAGGAGGAGGAAGACGAGCTCATAGCATACGGAGGGGTCTGTGACGGCTGCGGCGAGTATTCCACAGACCTAGTACTGGAAGATGGCAAGTATCTATGTGAGGCTTGTCGCCGCTGACGACAGGAACAGGTTTCTTCATGAGCAGGATGTGGGGAGAAACCACTGGGAGGTTCGTATGATTGAAAGTTAGCCAAATAATGGTTGAGCCGGTCACGATTGACAAGGACCACAGGCTGTCTTATGCCATGGACCTGCTGGAAAAGAAGAGAGTTGACAGACTGATAGTGACTGAGAACGACGAAGTAGTAGGCATCCTGACGTACGCTGACATCGCAGACAGACTGGGTGTCAGTAAGGTGGTTGCGGTGTCAATCGGACGGCTTCATGTGTCCTCTGCAATGTCAGACACGGTGATATCAGTGTCACCGGACGACGATGTCACAGACGTTGCCCAGTTGATGGTTGAGAGAGGCATGAGTGGTTGCCCTGTGATAGATGAGGAGAAAGGCCTCGTGGGGGTCATCACAAAACGCGAGCTGCTACCCCTCGTCATGAAGTTTGACGGAATCAAGGTGAAAGACCTGATGACTTCGGAGGGGCTGTTGGTTGCGAATCCTGTTGAGCGGTTGATAAAGGCACGAATAGATCTCCTGACCTCGGGGTTCTCAGGCATGCCTGTCACAGACGGCCCACGTGTACTTGGTCTGCTCACGGAGAAGATGATTGCCCGAGCAATGGCAAAGTTCAGTGTGGAAGTACCAGACAAGCACAGGGCCAATCAGATACGCCAGCTTCGGGTGGTTGATGCAATGATGACCCAGCCGCCATTGATCGGTCCCGACGCTTCGATTGCAGAAGCGGCCCAACTGATGCTGGATAAGGATGTGAACACCCTACCCGTAGTTAGCGAGGGTAATAGATTGGTTGGAGTCCTAAGTACAACTGACTTTGCACGCTTTGTGGCGAACAAGTTCAAGATTCCCGAGAAGAGCAAATAGCTGTGCTCGAGTCATCCGCGTCGGTTGTGTGGCGGCTCATGGCGATTGACCTGCTCCTGAAGGACGGCCTTGTCATTCTTCAGGGGAAACCAACCAAGCGCTCAATTGCGATTGTGGGTCGCACTATCGAAGGAATATACTCAGACGGGGAGGAACCTCCAGCAAAGGAGGTCATAGACTGTACGGGAATGTATGTTCTTCCTGGCATGATTGACATGCACGTGCACCTGAGAGATCTTGATCAGTCCTACAAGGAGGACTACGACAGCGGTACGAGAGCGGCGGCCGCGGGCGGGGTGACCACAGTCGTAGACATGCCGAACTCTGTGCCCCCAGTTCTCAGCCGATCAGTACTGGACATGAAGATCAATCGGGCAAGGAAACAGCGATTCGTCAATGTGGGATTCTACGCAGGAATTCCGAGAGATGTCACAGCCTTTGATACTGCCCTTGTTGGAGATATATTGGGCATCAAGGTCTATCCCCATGCGCCTCTTGCGGACCGAGTGACCTGGAACTCCTCACGCATTCATGCGGCTCTGCAGCTGTCATCGAAATACAACTTGCCACTGCTCTTCCATCCCGATCTGGCGCGAGGAAAGGCAGCCAGTATCACAGAGTTCTTCAGCAAGCATAGCTGCAAGGAGGAAGCCAACGCGGTGGCAATGTTCGTGGCCGCATTGCAAGAGGTCGGAGGACGTCTGCACGTATGTCACGTGAGTTGCGCCTCTGCCGCCGAGTTAATCATGAAAAGCAGAGCTGAGGAGATACTCACTGCAGAGGTCACGCCACACCATCTGTTCCTCTCGCGGGATGACATCCATGGGCAAGACGGCACCGCGAAAGTCCTTCCCCCATTACGTTCGCGCCAAGATAGAGAAGTACTATGGCATATGTTGTGCAAGAGGTGCGCGATTGATTGTGTGGCCTCAGACCATGCCCCGCATACAAGGGATGAAAAGATGAGGGATTTCGCCGAGGCTCTTTCAGGACTGCCTGGCCTCGAAACAACAGTCCCTCTGATGATCACAGCAGTCTTGGAAAAGAGAATGACATGGACAGACTATCTCCGCACATGTTGCTATCTTCCAGCGCGTATTCTGGGTCTTCGTGGGAAAGGCATTCTTGCGAAAGGATTCGATGCGGACATAGTGGTTGTGAGTCCCGAAGAATATGAGATACACGGTGATACGTTTTTCTCCAAGGCAAGAGTCACACCCTTTGAGGGGCAACGTGTCAATGCGAGGCCGGTCGTGACAATCGTAGAGGGGCAGGTTGTCTATAATCATGGAAGGTTTGTGGTAGGTCCGGGTTTTGTAGGATCCGTTCCGGTTCGAAAACGTTAACGGCAGATAATGACAACACACAGAGGGGATGATGGCCCGTGCCTAACGCATATTCCGATGATGACGGTGTTTTTCTAGTGAAGCTTGCGAGGAAGACTGTTGACGAATACGTGCGCGCACACAGAAAAATCGGTGTTCCACCGGAAACACCGGCGCATTTGACAAAGAAGTCCGGCGTCTTCGTGACTCTGAACACCTTGGTCAATGACCATGTGATGCTACGAGGTTGCATAGGACGACCCTATCCAGTCCAGCCCCTGGTGGAGGCCACCATCGATTCCGCCATTGATGCGGCAGTCCATGACCCTCGCTTCAGTCCTGTGACACCTAGCGAGCTGGATAGTATAGTCATAGAACTGAGCGTTCTGACACCACCTAGGAAGTTAGAGTATGACGACCCCAAGGAACTGCTCAACCTTGTAAAGGTCGGTCGTGATGGACTGATAGTGACACGCGGACTGTGGCGTGG
>CAZSTY010000068.1:0-6746 GCA_964609885.1 uncultured archaeon | reverse complement strand
CAGCTCACAGCACAGGAATCTCAGCATCGCAATGAGCGAGCTTGACAGGCTGACGTCCCAGCTGGGCGTCCCAAGTGAGGCCAAGGAAACAGCGGCTCTGATCTACAGGAAGGCCCTCAGCAGACGATTGGTGAGGGGTCGAAGCATTGAGGGAATGGTTGCAGCAGCGATCTATCTGTCATGTCGGATTCATAGAATCCCGCGACAGCTTGACGAGATTGTAACAGAGGCGCGAGTGAACAGGAAGGAACTGGGTCAGTGTGTCAGGCTCATCCTTCGCAATGTGAGAATCAAGGTTCCAATCCCATCGGCCAACGACCTCATGCCGCGTATCTCTGCTGACCTCGGCCTAGATGGTAGGACTGTCCAGAAGGCCATGGAGATCATCAACATGGCACGTGAGCGTGGCATCACCGCTGGGAAGGACCCTGGTGGCCTAGCAGCTGCTGCACTCTACATCGCAGGAATCATCACGAATGACAGGCGTACTCAGAGGGAAATCGCCGAGGCATCCAACGTAACAGAGGTCACAGTCCGGAACAGGTACAAGGACCTTGCGAACAGCCTGAAGATCACTATCAGACCATAGTCGGTCTCGGTGACTGCGCCTCGGGGCTGCGACATGGGCCCGAGGTGACGCCACAAACTCCTTTTGTGCGGAGCGCTGACGGAGCGCGAGGTAAGTTGAGGCTGTTCCTGCTCGCGATGTGCGGCATTCCCGCATCCGGAAAGACAACTCTTGCCAGGGCGATACTGAACGCTCTTGACAGTTCCGTGGTGGTGGAGATTGTAAGCACGGATGACCTTCGTGATGAGAGATACTATGCTGACTTCAGACCTGAGCGAGAACACATGGTCCGGGCGCAGGCTCTTGAGAGAACTGCACAGTTGCTTCGAAGAGGGGTGTCTGTCATCCACGATGACACGAACTACTATGCCAGCATGAGGCACGAGCTTATGGAGCTGGCAAAGAGCAACAATGCTGCCTTCGCCGTCATACATGTGGTCACTCCCCTTGAAACCGCTCTAGAATGGAATGAAAGGCGGGAAGGCCCGGTACCAGCAGAGGTCGTGCGACGAATTGCCAACCGCTTGGACACGCCAGGCGAGAGGTATGGCTGGGACCGACCATTGGCAGTCGTAGACCTCTCACAGATCGACGCCCAGAACGCAGCACATCTTATTGTTGAGAGGATTCCCAGCATCAGACCACTCGCACAAGAGCTCACAGGCACGATGCACTCGACGAGTGACCGGGCGGCCAGTCTTGACACACTCACACGTCGTGTCGTGACTCGGTACTTGAAGACTCACCCACAGATGAGAGGCTCAGCGGAGATCTCACGCATACGCAGAGAGGTGCTTCGCAGGGGCATTGAGGACTCTCTGAGTGACGAAGAGGTCGCCTCGCTTCTCGAGGAGAGGCTCTCTCAGAAGTAACATGGCGGCCCCCTAAGAGAATCGAACTCTAATCGCTTGCGCGATCACGGGTTTGAAGCCCGCGGGGCCGGACCACCGACCCTGTAGGGGGCCACGGCCCGCCCTCTGTGCCATGAACAGATAAAGATAGAGGTCTCAGAGGTACCTCTTGATGAGTGCGACGGTCTCCTTCTTCCAGTCCACGGACTTTTTCGCAAGCTCTGTGGCCGTGGATGTGGGCAGAGGCTCATCTTGGGGCAGTGACTCGATATTGGTCAGCCACGCACTGGTGGTCAGCGTGAGGGGGTGAACTTCCTCACCCTCTGTCGCCTTGATCACCATCTCACGCCCGTGCGCCAGCTGGAAGTAGACGGAACTGGCGGGAGCCTTGTTGAGAATATCATGGACAAGGTGATCCCAGCAGGCCTTCGCGACCAATGCGCGCTTTACTCGCTGTTTGTCACCGTCGTCTAGAGTGTTGAACTTCTCAATCGCGGACTTCGCCTCGGCCACAATCTCATCAAGATAGGCGGCCAGTTGGGCCTCGTCCTCAGACCCCCAGACCGTGAACTCCACCGACCGCTGTGCCTCCTCGACCCAGATTCTCAGGTTGGCCTTCTGGTCATTGACACGGACCTGAAACAGCGCCTTGGCCTTGAAGATCTTGCTCTCAGCCTCGCTGTGTTCGGTAAGAATTACCCCAGGTCGTGACGCCGCTGCAAACCATGCGATTCGGAACACAGTGGCCGACTCTGGACTATCATAGCTAATGGATCGCGAGACCTTAGTCCGATCTCCAGCCTCTGACAAGCAAACACCCTCTCTGCGTCGCTCTACTCCCGTTGCTTGAGTTCCTTATAGAGTTTAGTGGTAGCTCTCTCTACATCCATTTTCCTGGCACCGATTGCCGCGTTGATAACAATGTAGCTGTGGGGATAGTCATCGATACAGGACCCCCACTCTCCTCGCTCAACTGCACGGGGACCTGTGACTCGTCGGTTGTACAGGCGCGCCCCCAAGTCATGTGCGTCCAGCCCATCCAACGTCATGGCACAGGAGACCGGGTTTCTGACCTTCAGCACTCTCTGACCAATCTCCTCAGCGATCTCCACAAGTCGGCGCTCCAGCAGAACCCTGTTCTGATGCTGCTCTGCGCGCAGGCGATCATAGCCCTGCCGCCCCGTAGCAAGAAGCGCTGCCAAGGTCTGTACAATGGGAGCAGCAGTTGCGCGGCCCGCGTAGGTTTCTGCAATCTGATGCACCAAGTCTTCTACAGGTGACACGACGACCGAACCGCCTACAGGTGACAGGAAGTTCTTGTCGCTGCTTTGAATGACCGCATCTACGCGGCCCGCGTCGATTGCAGATCGTACAAGCGACATGATGTTCACAGACTGAACCCCATAGGCATTGTTGATGATGTGTGGAACGTCACGGTCAGCGCACATCTTTGCGACATCCTTCACAGGGTCCGGCTCACGCGGGGGAAAGAACGTCGTGGTTGTCAAGACGGCGGCATCACTCACTGTGGAGAGAGCCCGTTCGAGTTCTGAGATGTCAGTCTGGACCGCATCATCAACGAGAACCGTGGGAACATCCACTATCTCAAGGCCAGCCAGCGCAATACCTCTGCGCGGTGACTTGTGGTCGATTCGTGGATACACTATGCGCTTCACGCCAAAGAGGCGACGAAGGGTGGCCGCCACAAGTGCGATGCTCATGCCAGTGGATAGGGGTAGGACGACACCCGCACGGGTGTTAGGCAAACCCAATTGACGAATGGCATCGGTGGCGACACTATTGCAGACCTGCTGCATCAGGGAGGCGCCTGCAGCCTTGGGCTGTGGCGCTGTGACATGTCCGCTTCGACCAACGCCGTGATTGAAGCCTGCTGCGAGTCGCTCCACCAAGGGTGACGCAACACGGCCCTCGCGTTCGCCCACACGAGCTGCATCGATGTCCTTGTCAGAGTCCATTGACGACAGGAGCCTGAGGAGCCACTCGATCTGAAGGTCAGACAGCGGTCTGTCCGGAAAACGTCTTCTGTTGAGTACGTCGCGAATCGGGCCTATCAGGGACTCCAGTGTCACGATACCTCGCTCGGCCATGGACTTGGGAATGAGGTCCAGTATCTTGCGTTCCAGATCATCCATCTATAGCTCCTCCTCAACAAGCCGCTCAAGAATCACGGTGTCGCCAACAGTCACGGGCTCACCGAACGTTGCACAGATGACACCGCGAGTGCCGAAGGGATCACCAAGTCGACCCTGAACACCCTCTGCAGTCTTCACGATTGTGCCCGTCAGCCTCACAGCTCTCTCCCTGCGAGAGGCGAGGCCCTCAACGAGAACGTCATGCTCACGGACCCTTGAGACTCTACCGATACGCTCTCGCTTCCTATACACCCTTGCTGCCTGCAGCACTGCAGTGACATCTCCGGCGCCAACTATGCGCATCTCTGTTGGTCCGAGGTCGGTCCTGATAACGAGAACACGCATTCCCACCTCGGCCACGACCGGTCTCTGTGATATCAGGACCATGTCGAACTCGTCACCAATGCCCCCATCAGTGAGAATCATCTTTCCGTTCTGAATGATGACAGGGTAGACCTTCGCAGTGACTGCCGTCATCCCGAAATGCGCACTGACCGTCATGCCGGTACCAACCCGATGGCGGTAGAACCTGTTCCTGCGGAAGTGTATCACGAACTTCGACGCTGCAGAGAGGGTGCCCGGTTCACACAGATAGTCACCGCGCACTATGTGTCTGGAGTCGAACTCTGGGACGTTGATACCAACCCGATCGCCAGCCCCCGCCCGCTCACGGCTCACTCCAAAGGACTGGATACTCCGGACCCGTGCGGTGCTAGATTGTGGCATCAGCTGAGTCTCATCGCCCACCGATACCTCACCGCGAAGAACCGTACCGGTGACGACCGTACCGTGCCCCTTGACAGAGAACGCGTGGTCAATCGGCATGAGAAAGGGTCCGCCAGTGTCTCGTGGGTGGGGAGTGAGTACTCGAAGCAATGCTGCACGGAGTTCATCTATACCCTCTCGTTTCTTGGCGGACACCCTCACATACTCTACATGCGCAAAGTCGAGGTCGTTTACAATGGACCGCGTCTGGGCCTCTACGCGACTGATGCGCTCCTCATCAGCGAGGTCGGTCTTGGTGATGGCAACCACCAGTGAGTCAATACCCATGGAGTTGAGGACTATGAGGTGCTCGCCTGTCTGAACCTTGGGCCCCTCATCAGCAGCCACAGTGAGAATAGCTGCATCGATTATGCTCGCCCCTGCGACCACAGAGCGAATCAGGTCGGCATGACCCGGCGCGTCAACAAGTGTGACAACGTACTTGTCAAGTCTGAACATTGTGAAACCAAGATCAATCGTTATGCCACGTTCTCTCGCCTGCGGGTGTTTATCCAGGCCGGCTGTGAAGACGCCCTCACTCAGCACCGCAGCTAGGGCGGTCTTTCCATGATCAATGTGACCCACCAGGCCAACGTGAACGATGATCGGTTCAGTCATGAGTAGCGCCGCTGTCTGTGTCACTTGCCAGCATTATAACTTTGGGCCGTCCCCGATACAGAGGAGTTTAATGCGTGATGAACAGGACACAGGAACATGGTATCAAGATCTCTAGAGAAGATGATGATGGTCGCAATAGGCCTCAGCACCGTCGTTCTGGTGGGAGCCCCTGTTCTGATGTATTCTGTGGAGATTCTCACTGCGGCCTCTGAGCTGGAGGTGGCACACGCATTCTCGTCAAGACTTCACAACGTTACCTCACAGGTCGACGCTGGCATTGTGAATGAGGTCAATATCGAGCTGGTCGTACCACCCCATGTGACAATTACGGCAAGCGGTACGATATTGACCGTCACGTACCAACCGGACACCAGAGAACCTGTGGAATGGACCAACAGCTACAACCACACGCTCCATGTTGACCCCCCGACTAAAAAGGGGACCCATGCACTCAGAGTGCGGCTCCAAGACGATGTTCTCTACATCACATTCACGGCAATCTCGTAAGACCGTGACGAACAGGCCACACGGTTCAGCACAACGTTTTTAATACGCCCACAGGTCTTCGCCGTTCGATACGCCAGAGGCGAGGACTGAAGCTCATGGCTGAGGATGCCGAGAGGCCTGAGACCGTAGATGAGGAAGAGCCCACATCCGAGGATGCTGATGAGACCTCGGTGGAGGAAGAACCCAAGGAGCGCAAGAAGAGAGGAATTCCAAAGATCAAGAATCCCCTCGGCCTTGTCTTCAATCTGCGAATGCTCCGACGGGTTGTGCAGATCCTGTTTCTTCTCGGCATCAATGGGTACATCTTTGCAGCGTGGTGGGGCGCGGATGCCATTACACACTTTTGGGAGAGCTTCCGTGACATCCTCCCGACAATTCCGATAATCGCACCGCTCGAGGCACCATTTGGTGTCATCGCGGGCTCATTCGACACGATGCAGAGAGAGCTCACGAGCGGTACTTTTCCGTTCTTCACTCTCGGAGCAATGATCATCATTCTGACTGTTCTCGGGCGCGTGGCCTGCGGCTGGATATGCCCGATTGGCACGTTGCAGGACTTTGCCACCCTCCCGAATCGGACGAAAATCAGGCCAGCACCGAACACGGAGAAGGAGATGCGTCGGGTCAAGGCGTACGTCTTTGTGCTTGTCGTCTTTCTTGCAGCGTGGATGGGCATCAGTCGTCTGACAGGCACCGCTGAGGACCTTGAGAAAGTACTGGGAATGTTTGCTGACGCACCGTTTGATCCCTTCAATCCTGCGTACATTCTCTTCGTCGTCTTGCCCGATCAGGTATGGCCCACCAGCATTGACACACTGTGGTATCTGTCCGTTTGGCCCACGACCGTGTGGCTTCAGGTGGCATTTGTGCTCATCATCGTCATCATCGCATTCTGGTTCCCACGCTGGTTCTGCCGCTGGATATGCCCCGCAGGATGGTTCTACGGCATCTTCTCGCGCGACGCACTCATAGGTATAGGACGTAATCCGGCGAGATGCACCCCTGATACCTGCAATGTCTGCGAGGTTGTATGTCCCATGAACATTCAGATCAGGAAGTTCCCATACGACCACATGTACAGTGCAGACTGCATCCTCTGCCTCGAGTGCAAGAGCCACTGCCCGAACAAGGCAATCGAGATACGGTTCTCCTAGTCACCAGAAGACGTGTGAGCCGCGACACGTTCGAACTCATCGCTGATCTTGGAAAAGACGGACATCAGTTCGAGTGCAGCCTCTGTGACCGTGGCACCGCCACCGCCAACGGCACCACCCCGGTGAGTCT
>CAZSTY010000067.1:0-6750 GCA_964609885.1 uncultured archaeon | reverse complement strand
ACACTGACAGCTACACGCTTCAGATTCGGGTGATCAAAGAGTACTACCGACTTCAAGGTGACACCTACATTACTAGTGTGGTGCTTGTCCCAGACTATCAACAACGTGTACTTCAGCAGATGGTCGTTGCATCAACACCTCTCGCATTGGCCGTTGTGGTGGGCGTGGTAGCAGCGGCTGCAACCAGAATTCGTAGGAAACGCCAGCGTGAACGTCATCGTGTGGCAATCGAGATGAAGCAACGAATAGATGATGCCCACAACCTAGTCGGTGTGTTGGTGCTGCACCGCCACAGCGGACTGCCAATCTACTCGTACTTCTTGAAACAGGTCATGGACGAAGCGATGGTCTCAGCCTTTGTGACGGCGATTGTTCACTTCCGATTCGAGATGAGCTCAGCCGAGGACATCGAGGGACGCATTGTTCCCGTTTCCGACGTCATGCGGGTGGTGTTTACCCGGAACCTCATCTGTGCTTTCGTCACAATGGCCCCTCCCTCCTCACGGCACGAAGAACTGTTCCTGCAGTTTGCCGAGATGGTTCGATTGCGTTTCGATTTCGAGATGGAGGCACCACCCACTGAGGTACCCGGCCCAGCTGTCACCCACTTCCTGAACGATCTCGTGGAGGAAACGCTGGACGGAGTTCTTCGTCACACATTTGTTATTGCCAGACCTGACAGCATTGACCGCAAGTTCGCACCGTTGACTGCAGCCGCAGACAAGTTCGAGGAGCGTCGCTTCAAGATACATGATGTCGTTCGTGAGATGATTGCAATGGGAGTGTCTATGGTTGATGCGTATATCCTAGTGTCTGAGGCTCTAGAAGGTGGCATAATCGTACCGGAACCCAATAGGGAAAGCAGGTCACAGCGCGACGAAGAAACTAACGGCAGCGCAAGTGTTGATGAGTAGAACAGTCGGCCTCGCCTCACTCTCCCTCTCCCCTCTCTTGCGTGTGGAGCCAATTCAGCAACAGGCCCACAGACGCGATTCTGCGCGTCCATGAAGGCCTACGGACGGTGTTCTGCTAATACTCGTCTTGAGGATATTCGCGTGATACCGAAAGCATATCCTGGTTACGCCAAGCCTTATTACTGTATCCAGTGGAAATAGAGGTGAGTTGTATCACAGAAACTGAACACAAATGGAGACGCGAATGATGACCGAAAAAACAAGGCACCACCCCCGGCCCACCTCGACACTTCAGAGGAATGCTCAGGTATTGCACGTTCTGTACGGCCTTCTGGACAGCGACAGAGAGCCCACGGACGCCGACGCGGAAACACTTCGATACCTGTATTCGAGCTCTTAGTCTGTCATGCTCCTCATTTTGTACAATGAGGTCTTCATTCGCTGTCTCACGTGCACCTCCCGGCAGGCGAGACACAGTGGGGGCGCGTCAATAGCGGTGCGCCCCCACACCACGTAGCGATGCAGAACAGAACGCTAGGACGGGGCTGGTTGAGCCAGAATGTTCGTAACCTCGACACGCTGAAAAAACCCTTAAGATACGGAGTCGGTCGAAGATGAGGGTGAGTCGCTCTTGGTGGACTGGATCCACTTTGTAACGTCAGTGGTGTCAGCGAGCGTCGCTGTGCTTGCGGGACTCGCCTTCGTGCTTGCATACATGGAGGAGAGAAAAAAGACCCGATTCATGTGGGGGATGGCCTTCATTCTTTATGCGATTGGCCACCTGATCAACTCGTGGCTGGTCTTCAACGAGGTTCCGTTGGAATCGCCACTCGGAACCTTTGCGATGTGGGTGTATGTGAACTTTGGAGGAACGGGCACAGTCGGCCTGATTCTCTTCGCCACAGTTCCATTAGTGACAAAGAGATCCCATGCGCGCGAGATCATCACCATGGCGTACGTAATTCCGTACGTCGTCGGTACAACGATGTTTGCGTTCTTCCTTCCGGACAACACCCCTTGGGCGTTTTTCAACCCACAGGAACATGTCCAAGTGAACAACATGAGCTGGTGGGTCGTGGTGATACTCGTGCCGTTCGTGCTGGCCATCGGCATCATATTTCTGAACCACTATCGAGTCACGGGTCAGACGTGGTCCGTTCTAATCGGCGTGAGCTTCGTGCTGTACGCAGCAATCCTATTCATATGGCCAGTGCCTGAGCTGAAATGGCTCTTCTATACTCTGAGAACGTTCTCTGTGACAATGCTTGGTGCGGGAGGAGTGTTGCTAGCCAAGGAATGAGCAATCGTGGAGGAAAGACCAGTTGGTCACGATGCGAGTTGAATGCCCCGTCTGCAAGAAGCAGAAGAGGATTGAAGTAGACCCGACGTCTGCCAAGGGCATAGTGAGCTACTTGGCGCCCGCTGACGAGGTGTGCGAACACGTCCTCCTTGTCTTCGTAGACGAGAGCGGAAACATTCATCGAGTCCAGAGGTTAGACCACATTGGGGTAGACACTGGCGTCGGTACTCCCCGGGCCCGAGGAATGAGCCTTCGCGGAGCCATGAAGGTCTTCGGACCCGTCTTCACCGACATGATCTCTGCAGTCCTCCTCGGAAAGACCCTCGTGTTGTGCGACGATGTGGACGTGGCGATAACCGTGTACAACACTCTCGCGCGCCTTTTCACAACAAGCGTGAGTCTCGGAAAGAATGTGCTCATAATAGAGGACTGCACTCAGGCCCCCGATGATGCCTATGTTGTCAACTGCAGGTATGCGATTGGAAGGGGCGATGTGGACACCAGCGCCCACAAGAGCCTCGGGCGATATCTCCGCGAGGCAATCGCCGTCAATGACAATGAGGCTGCGGTCATGTTCGTTCGGCAGCGCCTCTCAGGGCTACAACGTGCGGCGGATGTGGTATCTGAGAAAGTCGAGTCTCGTATCAATGCCAAGGATCTCATAGCGATGATTGAGCAAGAAACCGGCATCACGTTCAGGTACGATGACATACATGCCATTCTTGCGCTCCTACGTTCCCGAGGCCAGACCGAGAGAGCCGACCTAGTGCAAATGGGCGACCTGAACGGTTTCTAGTCAGTCCGCCGTGCGCCGCACTCGTTGCGGACAAGTAACACGTTTGAACCATGTCATATTGAAATTGGCAAGGATTATCGCTAGAGTTATATTGTTGCGACAGGCCACAAGAAGACAAGACAGAAAGGCGGGAAGAAGAGCTCACAGAAAGCGTAGATGGAAGACATGACAGGACCAAGATTGAGTTAGAAACAAAAACGGTGTTACTGAGTCCTGTCGATGTGACTCTGGCCTTCTGCACTCATTCGGGTCAGTCACCAGTTTTTCCTTTGTTCTGCACGGTCACGATATGCCGCAGTAGGAGCATCTTCCGCCTTCCAAGAGGAGTGTGAGAGACAGTGAACGAACAGAACGTCACCTATCCCTGCAGTGAACCGGTTCTTGTGACATGCGGACTTCCCTATGCCAGCGGGCCCATGCACATCGGCCACCTGCGCACGTATGTGCCGGCTGATGTCTTTGTCAGACTCCTACGGAAGATGCGGGTGAACGTCACGTTTGTGTGTGGGTCGGACACCCACGGAACGCCAATAGTGACCGCAGCCGAGAAGGCGGGAGTATCTCCGAAGGAGCTCTATCTGAAGTACCATCGGCACTATCTAGACCTCTTCCCTAGACTGCACATCGAGTTTGATAACTACGGTACCACAGACGATCCCGAGAACCATCATCGCACTCGGGAGATTGTCAAAGCACTTCAGGCCAACGGCTACGTCTACGCCAAGGAGTTGGAAACTCCCTATTGCGAGAAATGCGGACGGTCTCTCCCGGACCGCTTTGTGAGGGGAGAGTGTCCATACTGTCATGCTGACGCTCGTGGTGACGAGTGCGACCAAGGCTGCGGGAGATATCTCGAACCCGGCGAGATCCTCAATCCTCGATGCGCTATCTGTGGTTCTCCAACAAAGCCAATCATCAGAAAACACTACTACTTCAAGCTCACCGCCTTCGAGGACTTTCTCAAGGAATACCTTGAGCACGTGGACGGCACAAAGAATGCCAAGAACTACGCGCTGGGATGGGTACGGGAGGGCCTGAAGGATTGGTGCATCACACGTGACCTTGAATGGGGTGTCAAGTACCCCGGTGACGAGAGCCTCACTCTCTATGTGTGGGTGGATGCTCCCATCCATTACATATCCAGCACCGAGCAATGGGCCAAGAGAACAGGCACCCCCGATGCGTGGGAGCAGTTCTGGCTCCCCGGTGACGGTAAGATAGTACACTACATTGGCCAGGACATCGTGTACCACCACTGCATATTCTGGCCTGCGATGTTGAAGGGCGCGGGCTACAATCTTCCTCATGCCATCGTTGCTTCAGGAATGGTAAAGATTGAGGGCCATAACTTTAGTCGCAGTCGCGGCTACGTCGTCTGGATTGAGGAGGACTACTTGGCGCAGGGCCTCGAACCTGATCTCCTGCGGTACTACATGGTTGCCACGACAGGCCAGACGCGCGACCTCGACTTCTCATGGGAAACGTTCCACGATAAGGTAAACACGGAGCTTGTGGGAGTCTTCGGGAACTTCGTGTATCGCGCGCTCCACTTTAGCAAGAAGCACTTCGGTGCTGTGCCCAAGGGTAGTCTTTCACCTGATATTCTCAGGGAGATAGAACGGACAATAGAGGGAGTCGTGACCGGTGTCAATGAGTACGAGTTGAAGAAAGTGGCCGACGAGATTATACGGCTCGCTTCCGTCGGAAATGAGTATTTCCAAGCCAACAAGCCTTGGGAACTCGTCAAGACGGACAAGACGGCATGCGGGGAGATACTGTACAACTCCCTTGCACTTGTCAAGGCGCTGGCCATTCTCATTGAGCCCATGATGCCGAACACGGCTGAGAAGATATGGTCGCAACTGGGCTACAGCGGTGAAGACATCCACAATACCCCGCTGGAGGAGGCCAAGGTGCCGCCCACACCAGAGTCACCTCTGTCGAAACCCAAGCCTGTGGTCACGAAGATTGACGACGAACTCCTGTCGCGTCTGAAGACAACAATGGAAAGGCGTATCAAGGAGGCAGAACGCAGCGAACGAGGTGAGCCTGAAATGGAAATGGTGACATTTGAGGAGTTCAAGAAGATGGACATCCGTGCCGGAAAGATACTCGAGTGCCAACGGGTCCCGAAGACCAAGAAGCTCCTCAAATTGAAGGTTGACATCGGCGACGAGGAACGGACTATTGTGACGGGACTTGCCGATCTGTATCAGCCGGAGGAGCTGGTTGGCATGACTGCGCTGTTCCTAGTGAACTTGGAGCCGAAGAAGATCGGGGGTATCGAGTCCCAGGGGATGATTCTGGCCATCGAGCATGCCGACAAGCCTGACCACTGGATACCGCTCAAGGTAGAGGGAGTGCCTCCTGGGAGCAAGGTGGCATAGGACTGCTTCAAAAAAAGCATGTATGAGATACGTTCACACGCTATGGACATCATTCATGCGAGGGTCTTTGAAACCCCTCCTTCTTCTCTTTCTCCGCCACTAGACGCTGGGCAGTCCAAAGCAGGAACTCGCGCATCCCACCAGACATCTTTGGAAGCGCGGACTTGAGCGGATCTTTCACGGCCTGTATCTCGTAACCCAACGCAGAGAAGGCCTTCTCTACGGTCTCCCACTCTTCGGGCGACACCTCAAGACCCACACCCATCCTCTGAAGCCGTCTAAAGCCAATGTAGGTGAGCCATAACGGACGGAGGTCTATGATGCGGCCCCGGACGACCACGTGGGCTGTTTCCATCTCTCTACCACGAAGCGCCTTGATCTCCGCAACGAGAGAGTCAGGTATATCGCCAGCGGATTTCGAGAGATTGACAAAGTGAGTCGGCCCCTCATTCCGAACCTGTTTCTCCAGTTCAACAAGAAGATGCTTTCTCAGAGTCGGCCCAGCAGCCCTAGGTGATGACGTATCTCTCAGGAGTCTCAGATACTCCGAAAGGTTGATGTCAAGTGCCACGAGGTCGTCCAGTCCCATCAGGCCTAGCAGATACGCCTGAAAGGCGATTCTCTCTCCGTCATGTGAAATGCCATCACAGAACGCAATTGCATGCCTGAGGAGGCGCTGCCATTCGCCGGACCTGAAACGCGGCTGGGGCACGTGTCGAATTCGCGACCTAATCTGTTGGAGGCCCAGTGGCCAGTCTGTGAGCCTCGGCAGGTAGTAGGTCCGTGGCTTCACACTACTGTCAACCAGCACAGACTCGAGATGATCACATGCGAAGAGCGCCAGCACATCAACCGTCCTAGGGCCGCACCGAGAAAGCACCAGTGTTCGCAGCGCCTTGCATGTGCCAAGAGGGGACAGATCGATATCGACCATCTGGTTTGATGACAGGTCAATCGTCTGGAGCGATGCGGAGCCTCTCAGCGGCTCAAGGTCCAGTGATTGGAGGCTGTTTTCTCCGAAACGGACCTCGACAATACCGTCGCAATCTGACAGCGGCTCAAGATTGACATGCTCAAGGGAGTTCCTTGTGAGAACGACCGCCTTGAGATGCGGGCAATTGGCAAGAGGCCTTAGGTCCACCCTCTGCAACCGATTGTCGCTTGCCATGAGCCGCTCAATGCTCGTACCTATTCCCAAAGGCGTCAGGTCGATACGTCGGAGCCTGTTATGAGAAACATCAATCGTGCGTAGGACGCTCGAACAGGGCAGGACGATCTTGCTCAGTGCATTGCTCGACACATCCAGTTCTCGAATTCCCTCATTAGTGTCAAGGGGCGCCAGGTCTAGGAACC
>CAZSTY010000066.1:0-6777 GCA_964609885.1 uncultured archaeon | reverse complement strand
CGAAGTTCGCGTGGTGTTGCTGATTGTGGATGCAACGAGATAGCCGTGTGACTGTCGAGCCGCCTCAACACGACCGGGGCAACACAGAGACCTTCTCCGGGATGGTCAGTCAGACTCAGAGTTGAACTTCCGCCACAGGCCCTTGTTACGCTTATAGTACTCCTTCATGAGCATGAACAGTCTGTCATACGTCTCGTAGTTGGCAGCATCAGGCTCGAACACTCTGTCAATCTGAACTATATCTGCGACCCTTTCGAAGTCCGGTATCTCACCGAGTCCTACGTAGGCCACCATGGCAACACCGATGCTACCAGCCTCCAGGGGATTCCGCACACGGCGGATTGGCTTCTTGAGGACATCTGCGAATATCTGCGGCCACAAATCTGAGTTGGCACAACCGCCAATCATGTTTACCGATTCAACATGGCCAAGCATCTTTCTCTTCTCCACGCCCTCCATCATCCACCTCGTGTGGAGAGCCACTCCCTCCATCACGGCACGTACCATGTGGTGCTTCTCGTGGGAGAGGGAGAGATTGAAGTAGCCGCCACGGACGAAATGATCGTCCAGCGGCGTCCGTTCGCCAAACATCCACGGTGCGAAGAGCAGGTTCTCTGACCCCGGGGGGGCCTGTAGAGCAATCTCGTCCAACCCCTTGTACGGGTTTCTGAGGCCCTGCCTACATTTTTGACACTCAGGCGCGGCCAAGTCCCTGATGAACCCGCAGAGGTTGCAGTGCCACTGCTCACGGACATGCTTCAGACACGCCCCTGCCGACTCCTGCTCGGCCACCATGAAGTACATTCCGGGAATCGCACTGCAAATAGACCCAGTGTAAGTGAAGATGTCTAGTTTCCTCTTGGATACGTGGGCACCCAGCCACGCACTCGAGCCAGCATAGAGATGAACGTCACCCTCGCGTACTGCGCCTGACCCAACACCGGCGGATGTCATATCTCCTGCACCATTCACAACCTGCGTCTCAGTGGTCAGACCCATCTCAGAGGCAGCCTCTGATGTGAGCGAGCCCACGACCTCAGTAGACGGCGCCAAGCGAGGAAGGCGGTCTTCATCCAATCCAATCCAACCGAGAATCGTCGAGGACCAGACATACTTCCCCTTGCGGGAGTCCATGAACCATGTCAAGTTGGCACAGTCGTACGACGTGACATACTCGCCCGTACATCGAAACACCAAGTAGTCCTTGCAATCAAGGAACTTGTGGGTGGCCTCGTAGACCTCAGGGCGCTCGTCTCGGACCCACATTATCTTCCCGATTATGTCCTTGCCCGACGGGAGGCCACCAGTAATCCTCAGCATCCTGAGCATTCTGAGGGGGTTTGATATCACCGCCTTGTTCTGCTTTGCCGCCCTAGTGTCCATCCAAGTCATGCAGTTCATCAGGGGGCGTCCCTCTCTGTCAACTGGAATGGTCCCCATCATCTGAGTGGAGAAGGTTATTGCTGCGACATCCCCTGGCGAGATGCCTGCGCTCTCCACTACTCTCTTTGTCGTCGCACAAATCGCCTTCCACCAGTGACCCTCGGGATCCTGTTCTGCCCATCCGGGCTGGGGGTACAGTACAGGGTACTCCTGAACGGCCGAGGCAACAACCTCTCCCTCAGGAGTCACTAGGGAGGCCTTGTTTCCTCCTGTGCCCACATCGTGAGCGATAACGTAGCTGGCCAATGAGCCCACCTCAAGCAACGCGAACCGTATTTGGAAGGGGCCGCATGCCAAATACCTTTTGCCCGTCGTCTGTCAAGGCGCCAACACGTGCGAGATTGCCCTACAGAGTGGCACGTTCTACGTTGCCCTCGCTGTCGGTGGACTCAATTATGAGCGGTGACTCCTCAGAGTTTAGGCTGTCGAGTCCAAGATGTTTCTGCATCTCGAGCAGGAACTCGAACGGATTGACGCAACCCTCAGGAGGTAGCACACCCTTCTCGGTTATCTTTCCTTTCTGCATCAGGATTGCCCCAATAGCCGCGGGTATCCCCGTACCCTCACCCATTGACTGGCCCACGGACACCAGTGAGAAGTCAAAGCGGTGTGGCTTGCCATCCAGTTTTCCCTTCACGGTGATCTTGAGGCAGCCACGCTGAGTGCCGAAGTTGGTCTCTCTGAGAATCCGTTCGCGTTCGTGCAGTATGTAGGCGATTGCAAAGTCAAGAGGGGCGACCTCGACACCTTTTACATCAATAGGTTCTTCGCCTACAATACCCAATCTCACTATGTTCCTGATCAGGTCATAGTACTCGGTGGGAAGGACGCAGCCAAGGTTCGTCACCCGCTTGCATTTGATGTATCGTGGCAACGTAATGGTCTCCGGATGCGGATACGGATAGCAGCGAAACGTCCCGAGCTTCGGAAAGTACACATCCTCCTCGAGCGCCTTACCACTCTCCTCGAAATACCGCACTGTTGTGAACTTGCCATCCAAATACATCGGAATATCTGCGAGCATGCTGTGAATTCTGTGAGCGACAACTGCGGGGCCCTCTCTTGGCTCACCACCATGAGCGTGAAGAATGTCAATCGACTCAACCTCATCTAGCATCTGTTCAGCGCAGAACTTCGCCAGCAGGTTGGCAATCCCAGGAGACGAGCCCATTCCCGTAAGGGCGGTAATCCCCGCCTTCTTGGCATCCTCGTCCATCTTGAGGAGAATCTTCGTCGCATCAAAGTCATCACACACGTCAACGCAGTCTATCCCCGCGTCAATGACCGCCCTCAAGATGACAGGACCAAGACGATAGAAAGGCCCTGCACAGTTCACAACGACATCGGAGTCCTTGATGACTCGCTTCACGGCCTCGGCGTCGGTAGCGTCCACCTGCACGGCTGACAGGCGCTCGTCGCCAATCTCTGACAGCCGCCTCTTTGCCAGCGTCTCATCGAGGTCCGCGATGACAACTTCGGAGAAGCTGCCAGAGGACAATAGAGTCTTCACTGCGACCGTTCCGACGGTGCCGGCACCACCCAACACAGTGACACGCGACATGACCGTCTAGAGGGTCATTTCAGACATTTAGGTGTGTCGAGTCAAATGCAGGAAGCAACTCACGTGGTTTCTCTCGCGTGGTGCTCCTGCGTCAAGATTCTTGTGGTGCGGTACTTCTCAAGAAGTGTGTCGGCCTTCTCATAGACCGGACCTGTGCCCGCCAAGAAGCCTGATACAACGCCCTCTTTGGCGGATATGACAGGACGAGAGGCTGTCATCAACAGATGGCGCAAGAACTCCAGGTCGGTGACTTTGTGTCCCACTCGCCTCTGATAACGCATCTTCTCCTCTTCCCAGACCAGAATGTCGTGCTCTGTCAGTCCCTTGAAGAGCTTGTTCTTGGTGCCCCTGATCGGCGGCATGGGTTGTTCCTCCCGGTCAACTTGTTAAGACAGTTAACCCTTCGCATCAAAGATTGATGGGAGGAATATGGAGCCTAGTATTACTCTTGTCTGGACTACCACCTTCTCAGGTCGAAGGCCGCAGCGTGTCTATCAACTACTCGCGAGGTCAAGACACTGCCCGCAGGTAGGCACCTAGCCGTTGCCTGCGGATTCGTGTCTATCGCCGTTTGGCTCTGACGGGGGCGTGGAAACAGGCTGTTCTGCAGGCTTGAAGGCTGCCTCAGGCCTCTCCTGCTTCCTCGGAGTGTCAGCCGTGTGGTGGTAGAGTCCCTGGGAGCCGCGCTGCTTGAACTTGGAGATGCCAATCCACCGGGCACTCTTGTCTGAGATGACACCAAGTTTCTTGATTCTGAACATGACCACAGCGGCCACGTCAATGAGAACTATGTTCATCGTCAAGAGCATGAGCGACCCAACACCAATCTGTACCCCGATGGCAGACCCTGTCACAAACCCGAGGGTCAACATCATTCCGACGTTGACGGCGGGCGGCATGAGGGCTGCCGAGATTGCGACACCGACCAGCGATGACATGTCTCCACGGGTTATCGAAACGGCGACGGCTGCCCCCGAGAATATGGCTACGCCCACATCAAGAACCGAGAACCCGCCTCTCCGGGTGATCTCGGTCAACACCATCGGAGTCGAGGTCCAATCGTTCTCAATCACATCCATCAACGATGGCGGGCCTGGGCAGAGCAGTGGCATCATCAGGGCCATGATGGCACCCACTGCAAAGGAGATCCCGAGAGCAAGCAGTTCGTTTCGAGTGCCCTTGATAAACAGTTCGTGGTCCCCGACCACGTATCCCAGCGCGACGCCAAGCATCGGTCCCATCAGAGGCGACAGCAGCATCGACGCTACAATCACTGTGACGTTGTTCTGAATCAGCCCGACTCCAGCCATCAGGGCAGCAAGTACACAGAAGGCAATGAAGTCGAAGCTCAGGGATGCCTGCCTCGTGACGTTCCTGAATATCTCCTCGACAGCAAGAGCGGCCTCTCGCTGTATCTTCTCCTCCTGACTCTCCTCTGACAGGTCACCAGGGAGGGAGACCTTGGTGTCGATGACATCAATGAGCCCATACTCGACGCCAAGGCCGCGGCTCTTCAGAGCCTCGACCATGTCGAAGACCTTGTCGTCAGGAATCCTGAAGAAGAGGAGATGGGCCTCGCCAACATCGATCTTCTGGATGTTGACGACGTTCATTGCGTCCACGAGGAAGTTGTAGACGCCCTCCGTCTTTCCGTAGGGCAGTACTATCTGTACCAGCTTCACAGATGAACCGCTCCGTGAGTTCATTAGCGCTGTTCTGAAACCGCTATTAAGACTATTGGAGACCGCGCGTATGCACAGATGTGCTCGTTTGTCAACGCTTTTCAGGTGCTGAGCTGCCAATCACAGCGCGCGGGTGATGGCAATTGACGGTCATCGAGATTCTCATGGCATGGTTTCTACTATCTCTGACGGGCGCACTCGCCCCTGGCCCGCTATCAGCGGCCGTGGTCCAGAACGCCGCAAAGCGAGGTAAGCTCTTCGGAATGTTGCCCATGGTGGGCCATGCTATCGTCGAGCTCGGAATTGTTGCAGCAATAGTGCTGAGCGTTCAGACTCTTGTCCTGTCAAACTATTCCATCGCCCTGATAATGGGCCTCGGCGGTATTGTTGTAATCGCGTTTGGGGCTCTCGCACTGAAGGACTACAGGTACACAGCCTCGGAGCTAGACCTCGAGGCCCAGGCAGAGGAGGTAAGAGCCACCGTTGCCAGCGCGACTGTTCAGGGCGCACTCGTCAGCATTCTCTCACCCTATTTTCTCCTCTGGTGGTTTGCCATAGGCCTGTCCACTGTGACCGTGTTGATGGTCGATCTTCAGGTTGGTGTGGGGACTGTTGTCGTGGCCGCCATTCTGGTCTACTTCACGCACATATCAACAGACCTGATCTATGGCGCATTCCTCTCACTCGGAACGGACAAGGCACGAAAGAGAGCAAACGTGGGAGGCATCAATTGGCTCAACGTGGGAGTCGGTGTCTTCCAAGTGCTATTGGGCATATGGTTCATAGTCGGCGCTCTCCAAGTCCCTCTGACCTGAGAACCGAACTATTCAAGTCAGTGAGAATACCGCAGTTCTAGTCACCATGACAGGAACCGTGCTGGTGACCGGGTTTGAGCCATTTGACGGCTTTGAGGTCAATCCATCCGCCGAGGTCGCGAGATCTCTCGACGGACAAGTCGTTGCCACGTACGATGTGATTGGGCACGTCCTCCCTCTGGACTACAGGTCACTGGAGAAGAGGCTGGAGGAGCTTGTGACCGAACACCATCCCGACGTGGTCCTCGCCTGCGGTCAGGCAAATCGAGGCGCAATCACGCTTGAGAGGATTGCAGTCAATGCCGTCAGTACGACACGGGAGGACAATACGGGGTACGCTCCTAAGAGAGATGTTATCGTCGAGAATGGGCCTACGGCCTACTTCACGACAATCGATGTTCACAGGCTCGCAGAGATCTTGCGCACGCACGGTATACCTGCAGAGGTGAGCTATCATGCGGGAACATATGGCTGCAACTGGGTTCTGTATTCCCTACTGCACCGCGCCGCAAGGCGTGAGCAGCCTGAACGTGTGGGTTTCGTTCACATTCCGCCACTTCCGTCACAGGCAATCCAGAAGCGATCGGCCACTCTGCCGACCATGAGCCTAGATGCCAGTGTTCAGGCAATCAGACTGATCATCACGCACCTCGACTGAGGGACCACCTACTCCATTGTCCTTGTCCACAAGTCGCTGAACGCAGCGAGAGCGACTGATGCGATGATTGCGCTCACAACGATAGCCGCGATTCTCTCGCCCAGCATGAACGGAAAGATTACGAAACCGAACACTGGGGCCGGAATGTCCATTAGGTAGACAGCGCCCAGCGTCATCATTGAGAAGTCCGTGGCTGTGCCAATGATAGTGAACGGAACCACCTGCAGGTACTTCTTCCAACCCTCGGCTGAGGGGTCGAAACGTACCTCTTTCACCTGCAGCAGGAGCGCAGTGATCACCGCTGCGAAGTACACCGCAGGAAACCACCACGCCTCGTACTTTGGAATCTCATAGAGGACTATCACGAGGAGGAGATAGATCGTCGTGATAAACGGACCCGGGACTCGCATCCCAGCGACGGTGGTCCACGGCCTCATGGCAAGACCAGTGAACAGCCCCGAAACAGACGGACCAAGTACCATCGATGGTACCGCAAGAGCAAGTGCGGCACTGGGAATGACTGTGGCCAAGGCTGCCTGGATCACTCCGGCTACGAGTCCATAGGCGAAACCACGCTTGGGCCCCAACAGGATGCCAAACAACGGAGCAACACAGATG
>CAZSTY010000065.1:0-6847 GCA_964609885.1 uncultured archaeon | reverse complement strand
CCACACCGGGATGCCAGACTTGCCGATGAACTTCGCGTTCTCGAGGATTCTGTCTACTGGGACACCCGTGTACTCCCTGTGCTTGTCGCTGTCCATGACCTTCAGGTCATACAGGATGAGATCGACGTGAGGGAGAATGGACTCGAGAGTGCTCTGGTTGTAGTACCCGCATGTGTCGAGCGCCACGTGAATTCCCTTTTCCTTCAGCCCCTTGGCAACGGCCACGGCGAACTCGGCCTGATACAGGGGCTCGCCGCCTGAGAGAGTGACACCGCCGCCGGAGGTCTGAAAGAACACAGTGTCCCGAGCGAGCTCCTCTACCAGGTCTTCCGCGTTCCATCGCTCACCCAGTATCTCAAGCGCTGTCGAGGGGCAGACCTCGACGCAGGCACCGCAGACAGTGCAGAGCTCGCGGTCAATCTTCATGCCCTCTGGCGTGAGTTCCAACGCGTGTTCGGGACAGGTCCGTACACACGCCTGGTCGCCAATGCACCTAATCCCATGCCAGACAAGTTCAGGATCTGGGCTGATGGTCTCGATGTTGTGGCACCATAGACACTTCAGAGGACAGCCCTTGAAGAAGGCCGTTGTCCGAATGCCCGGGCCGTCTTCGGTCGAACATCGCTGAATGTTGGTGATGTATCCGTACACTGACATTAGAGTCTGTGCTCCGTTCTTGCAATGATCTCTTCTTGAAGCTCTCTCCCAATCTGCGTGAAGAAGGCATTGTAGCCTGTCACTCTGACGAGGAGATTGGAGTAGGAGTCAGGGTCCTTCTGTGCAGCTCTGAGGGTCGCTGCGTCAATGATGTTGATCTGCAGGGCCGTGCCGCCCTCCTCACCATATGCCCGAAGCAGTGCAGCCAGCTTGGCGATATGCTCACGGGAACGCACCATCGACGGACTGAGTGTGATCGTGTGCGAGGCCCCATTTGGAACGGTCTCGAGGCCCAGCTTGCCCACGGACCGTATCGAGGCCGTCGGGCCATTCCTGTCCATCCCCTGAACGGCACCGACTCCTCCAGACAGGAACTCGCCGCGCCGCCTCCCGTCAGGCGTTGCCGCGGTCAAAGGAGCAAGTGGGATATAGTAGTTCCAGCTGAGATAGCCCGCCCTGTACCGTCTTCCCGTGTAGGGATTCTTGTGTTTAAACGCCTCCTTTGCCCAGAACATTGACAGGTGTCGTGCCACCTCATCGGCATAGTCATCATCGTTGCCGAACTTCGGTGCGCGGTTCCTGAGGATCTGTCTTATCTCCTCGTAGCTCTCGTAGTTTGCCTCAATGGCCTTGAGAAGCGTGTCCATGGAGATCTTCTTGTCCTCGTACACCATCTTCTTCACTGCCGCGACTGAGTCGGCAAGCGTGGCTATTCCCATGCCCTCAAGGGTGATGAAGTTCCAGTCGGTCCCTCCCTCGTTCACGTCCTTTCCTCGTTCAGCACAACCGTCCATCAGGGCGCTGAGATACGGCGTCGGCTGGTACTTCGCTCTGAGCGTGTCGGCCTTGTTACCACAATCAGTCAGCAACTTCACCAGAGCAGCGAGTTGGGTCTCCACCGCACGCAGGAACTGGTCGTAGGTCTCGAATGACCTTGGATCGCCTGTTCGGGGTCCGATTTGGTCGCCAGTCCGCATGTCCTTGCCGTCATTGAGTGCGAGCTCAATAGCCTTGGCAAGATTGATGTTCACATCCACAGTCCCCGACCTATCGTTCCCCTGCATCGTGTTCTCTAGGCAACCGACTATCCCGTAGTTCCAAGCCTGTTCCCGAGGTACACCCTGCCAGACGAGACCCTCAATGCTATGCTCATCAAAGTTCATGAGAAACGGCGAGCCCTGCGCTCTTGACAGGATTTCAGCTACGCGCATGAGGAAGTCCTGGGGTGTGTTCTTGTGAAGTCTGATATTCGGCTTGGGCTCGAGTAGGTTCATCTCCTCGATGACCTCTAGAGCAAGCCATGTCAGGTCGTTGGTTAAGTCCTCGCCATTCGGGCCGCATCCGCTAAGCGTGATCAGCTGGCCGAAGCTGGAATTGATGCCCTGATTGATCCCCAGCCGACCCTGATAGTCGTATGCGTAGTTGTGCTTGATCCAATAGCACTGCAAGAGCTCCTTTGCCTGTTCCCGTGTGAGTTCGCCGCTCTCAATGCTATGCTTGTAGTACGGGTACACGTACTGATCCCATCGTCCATACGAGAGGCCCGCGCCGGGATATGACTCTGCAGCCATCACAAGCATGTGTGTCATCCAGAGCGACTGAAGGGCCTCCCAGAAGGTCTCAGCAGGCTCCCATGGCACCTTTCTGCAGATTCGTGCAATCTCCTCGAGCTCGGCCCGCCTCTTCGGGTCGGCCTCTTCGGCGGCAAGTTCTTCCGCCTTCATGGCATAGCGAAGGCTAAGATCCCTCGCGGTCTTGAGGCTCAAGATGAGAGCATCGATGAACTCCCTGTGCTTCTCTGAGGCCTTGGTAGCCTTGATTCTCTCATACTCCTCGACCATGTCCTTCATTCCGACCCTCAGGACCTTGGCGTAGTTGGGGATGATGTGACCAGGAGCAGCAGAAACCGATCCTACCCCCAGCTCGGCAAGACGAGTTGCCTCTTTGAACCAGGCCGCCATCTCTTTGTTCCGCTTCTTTGTTTCCGCCTTTGTCAACGAGCGAGAGAGTGCAGTGTTGAAGTTGAAGCCCACTATCAGTTCCCCATCGATGATGATTGTGGGCATGTAGTGGACCATGGCCTCGTAGAAGAAGATGGCCCTGCGCATGGGAAGTCCGTGACTCCAGTAGTCCTCGGGGAGTTCGACCTTGACGGCCATCGCTTTGAACGTGCCATCAATTGATGTGAGGAACTGATAGATCGCCGGCTCGTTTGACCAGTCGTGAAACGAGTAGAGTTCGTCCCACTCGGTGCCTGTAGTAAACGCGTAAGGCTCGTTGGTTTCCGAGCGTGAGGCAAAGGAGTAGAAGTGTTCTCTAAGCCTCCTCACGCGTTCAGGAAGTCTGTCCGATGGGCTCCAGATTGATATTGTGCCAGGCTTGGAATCTTCAACAGTCACAGCATCACATCCGAGGACGGCGAACTACCTCATCAAAGCCCCTTTTAGGTGTAATCATGAAACGTCGGCAGCTGCCGCATTGTGGCGTGTCATCCGACCGCACCGTTATCTCTTCTAGTCGTTGTACGCCATGTAGAGGGGACCGCGGCGGCTTGCACCGCTACGGTCTGTTTTCACTAGATTCCGGGCTTTCGTCATTGGATTTGCAGCACGATCAGGACCAAGATGAGCACAGCCATCCCTCCGATGACATACCTGAGAAGAATAGGATCATTCCTCTAATCAACAGCATGCCTCTCTCTCGTCAGCGTTGCCGTCAGACCAGCGCTCCAGTCGTCCTAGGACGGTGCTGCTACCAGACAGTGTATTCGTACTCTAGGAGAATGGGCATTGCTAAGAACATCATGGTCACGTGCTGGGCACGTGGCCCGACCAATGTTGCACAATCCTTTTGTTCCGGAGTGTGACTAGTTCTTTGGTGAGGGTACACTGAGCACCAGACATCTAGAGAGCATCATCGCGATTCCACTGATGCTCTTGGTGATCTACTTGGCCTACACGAGCGGCCCCTCTTGGGACTCCGTCCGGGGTGCCGCGGCCATGTACTCAGCCCTGGCATTCTTATGTGTGGCAATGACCGCGGCCTTGAACAATCTGGGCCGTGTGGAGGAAACTCCTGCCATCGCAGTCTTGACCGGCATGACGACTTTTGCTTTCCTCATTTTCGGGGGGTCATCAATTGTCAATGTCTTGAGTATCGCAGGTGTGGCAACCCACACTTACACAGAGGGTATCTTTCTCAACTTGGTGTCAATGGTGGCGGCGGGCGTCCTAGTGTTGATCTATGCGCTGCTCGGGAACCGGCAATTTGGACACAGCACAATATGGAATCCGAAGAGAGTTGAGGTTGCAGTTGCGGCACTTGCGATAATGTGGTCTGGTGGATTTGCTCTTCTTGTTGCTGCTTATGCCCTCCCTCAAGATGCTCTCATTGTCGCCGGCCGCCTGATGGGCCTCGTCGCGGTTGGCTCATTTGGGCTTGCGTCTGCAATCATGTTCTCAAGAGAGAATGCCGCCGATACTGTTGACAGTTTCCGGCTCGGCGTGGCATTTGTATTCATGGCTGCTGCATCAGCGATGCATACGTACATGTTGCCGAGCCCCGTCGGGCTATGGATTCTCAGTATGGGTTGTGTGGGAATAGGTTTCATCTATGCAGTCATGGGAATCGCAACCCCCTACCTCATCAGCATAGGTGTGGGGCGACGCAGAGCGTACGTCTTCTCACTCGGTATCTGTCTACTCGTTGCTCTGCCGTTCGCAAGCACGTACATTCTTGTCGGGCATCTGGGGTTTCAGCTCATCGTCCATGTTCCAGCAGCGATGCATGTACATCTGGTGGGTGCGTTCATCGCGGCCGCTGCAGCGTATCTGATGTACACGAGGACAAAGGCTGCGTTGGCCCCTTGGCACCAGCCGACTACGCTGTTGCTCCTTTTCTGGGCCGTTGCCGAGCTGTTCGTGGGCCTTTCGCCACTCACTCCCCTCTACACCGACTCTATCAGTGTCGTTCCATACGTGACAGGCTCAGTAATCGCAACGATCCTGCTTGCTACCGCCTACCGTCGTACCTTGACGCCACACACAGGAGATGTCGAGTTGTGGTCGGCGGCAAAGTACGCCCTGTTGGTTTCAGCCTTCGTGTTCCTGCTTGGGTTGTCTGAATTCCTCCGAGTCGTCTTCTTGGAAACCGTGGGGGGAACCTTCCAGGGTGCGCTTGCTGAAGCAATCATGCTGGCTTTCAGCCTTTTCTCTCTCTTTGCACTGTTGAACCTCTTCCTCGGGCTGGCGGCATTCTACGGGGGGAGGTTGAATATTGATACCAACATTGCTGCCCTGCTCTCACTTTGGGTCATCGTCGTGATTCTCCGCGCCAGCTTCCCGATCTGGACCTTCGGCTGGTGGGCAAGCGAAGCGGTATTATATGGGGGATCACTGGTCTGCGCAGTGTACGTCCTCATAACGTACGCTCGAGAGGTCAACAGTAAGACCCAGCTTCAGAAACGACTGCTCATTCACAAGAGGCTGCTGATGCCTGAGCTACTTGCCAAGATAGTATCGGTCAGCGATAGGGTGGAACGCCTCACGACGGAGAAGACGGACGATGTCCGCCTCAAAGTGATATCGCAGATTCTGGGCGACCTATCTCGGGCACAGTCTCTGGCAGAGAGCATTTGCGTTGTCCTGTCACACGAACCAGTCCCGTGGGATTCGCTCACCGATATTGACCTCATAGACCTGCTCCGTGCCGTTATCACGCCGAGTGCCTTTGGATGCAGGCCGACCTTCGAGACCGAGTTTGAAACGTGCTTGGTCAGATCTAATAGAGTGCTCGCAGAGGCGGTTCGAAGCGTTCTCCAGCTCGTTGTGGAGAGGATTGGTCACATCGCTGTGGTCACTGTTGAGACCATGCGAGCTGGTGAGAAGAACGACGGACTGTGTGGTGTTCGCGTGATTCTTGACGTCGATACTGAGAATGCCATGCAAAAACATGAGATGCTGTTGAGGTATGCAACCGGAATGACATTCGAGGCAACTGAATTGAGCTACGCGAAAATGATAGTAGCAAATCTAAGGGGAGAGATCACCTTCTCTTTCGAGGTCAAGGATGTCAAGCGTCTGCTAGTCATGTATGACCTCCTACTTCCGGCTGTCAAAAGTAGTGGTTGGCAAAGCAGAGGAGGCAAGTAGGCAGATTGACGTGTTGGAGGTCATGCAAGACCTGTCGACTCATGTATTCACCTGACCCCCAGACTCGCACAACGACCCAATCTCTCCAGAGATCCACATCGAAACATTTCACGAGACAGTGGCAAGCAAGGGAACTCCGCAAAGTATCGGGCACGGCAGCTCTTTGGCTGCCGTGCGTCGGCCTGAACTAGGCACCTCCCCTGCGCTCTAGAACAACGAGGATCACTACGACCACTACCGCGGCGGCCGTTCCGACGATGACAATCAGGGTTTCGCCACCCATTGCTGGGTGGCAACAGAGATTGTTAGTCTGTTTGTTCAGGAGGTTTCATCAAGAGATTTCGCAAGAAAGTTTCAACAAGGCCGAATGCGGGGGCTGGACATAGCCCGACTCGCTTGTAGGATACAGGTACGGTGCCGAGATGGCAGCGAAAGGAATACAGGACAACAGTCTGGTCGACGTAGTATGTAGCAGATGTGGCAAGACATGGACTGATGGGGTGCGCATTGTCGGCTCCAAGAAGACTGTCGTGAAATGTCCTTATTGTGGTGCTGATGACCTAATCGACACATCAAGACACAAAATCATGTTTGTCGGGTGAAGCTGGTTGGTTGAGTCCTTTCGTTTCGTGACGCCATGTCGCGGGTGGATGCTAGAACAGGCGTTCTCATAGGATCTGGGAGTGAAGAGAACTCCAAAGGTACTGCACCGTGTAACGGCATGCCACACTGCTCAGTCCGAAGGACTGGTCACCCGCTCTCCGTCTGCTCGTCATGACAACTCTTGAAACGACACTCGTAGTGTGTAGTCCGGGCGCACCTGGAAGACATCTACGAACAGAAGCTCTGTAAACCGAGTTGCCTCGTCCAGCTCATCAGGCGAGAACCACCTCTGGTACGCTACTACGTTGCCATTGCTCTCGCTGGTAGATATCTCGGGCAGTACCCCAACTCTCTGTTGCTCAAGCTCACTCAGTTCGTCTATGGGAATGTCACAGACAAGGTCACCGCCCACGAAGGCGAACTGAACGAACTTCTCT
>CAZSTY010000064.1:0-6853 GCA_964609885.1 uncultured archaeon | reverse complement strand
ACTCACTTACAGGCATCACAGTCTTCACTGACATGCTCGGAGTGCTGGCGATGCACTTCGCATATGACACCGGCCTTGCGAAGGATGGCAAGCAGGCGGACGAACTCCCTCGTCATGTCCTCGTAGATGTATTCCTTGTCACCACGGTTGTCCCATGCTTCCATTATTCTCTCTGCGGCTCGCCGAATGTACGGTTTCATGTCTTCCGGAATCTCTATCTGATCTCCTCTCGACCGTGGAGTTTCACTTCTTCTGAGTTTGTACTGGGACACTGCCGGCTCGGTGATGCCCAGCATCTTGGCTATCTCCTTCTGGGGTCGACCAGCCTCAATCATGACCAGAGCAAGCTCTCTCCTCAGTGCTGGTAAGACATACCAGACCTCCACTTCCTGTGGCATCATCCAGGTGCGTTTCTTTGGACCACTGCTGCGTTTTGTCTTTCGTGCCATGATCTCACCATTGCTGTGGATGGGACTTGCCTCAGATTGCTATGGTGGGAATCCGCCGTTCGACGTGTTGTCCCGAGCCGGATGACCCATCTCACTAGGCGCATCATCGGCAAGTAGTTCAGTCGCTCAAGCCTGTCTTTCCTTTCCAGGCTCGCTCGAGGACTGTCTACTAACAATAGTGAAGTCGCCCGACTAATAAGCATAGTGTCATGGCCCAAGTGAGTTCGCATGCCCATCGCTAGGATTAAAGCGACCGATCATCCTGACTGATACCATGCAAGATGCTGTCGAGCGCGCGGCGAACCTGCTTCGGGATGCGGAATATGTGGTTGCATTGACTGGTGCCGGTATCTCGAAGGAATCGAATGTGCCGACTTTTCGGGGGACAGATGGCCTTTGGCGAAAATACAATCCGATGGATCTTGCCACTCCCCAGGCCTTCAGCAGAAACCCAGACCTTGTGTGGGAATGGTACGCATGGAGGCAGAATCTGATTGCATCATGCATGCCAAATCCGGCGCACTATGCGCTTGCGGAGTGGGAGCGTCGATACCTACTGCAGGCCCTCATAACTCAGAACGTTGACGGCCTGCACAGGCGCGCAGGCTCAGAGAGAGTGTACGAGGTGCACGGGAACATATGGGCGGTGAAATGTACTTCGTGCGACTATCGGGATAGACTTCATGAACCTGTCCGTGGTACCCCGCGGTGTCCCGAGTGCGGCGGACTTCTTCGCCCTGATGTCGTTTGGTTTGGTGAGAGTCTTAATCCCGAATTGTTGGGTCATGTTTACGAGGAGCTGAATCAGGCTGACCTTTGCTTGGTCGTTGGTACATCCGCTATCGTCCAGCCCGCTGCGTCTTTTCCTCTTGTCGTCAAGAACCATGGTGGAGTCATAATCGAAGTGAATGTGGAACCAACCCCCCTCACGGGAGCGGCTGACCTTCATATTGAGGGAAAGGCCGGTGAGGTTCTTCCGGCCATTGACCGAGTGCTCCTCTCGCTCTCGTGAGAGCCTTGTCAAGGTGTTGGGAACAGATAAATGGCGGAACCATGCCTCATGGGCACACGCGAGGTGAGTGATGGTGCGAGTCCTCGTTACAGGTGCCAGCGGCTTCATTGGCCGGAGGCTGCTGAAGCATCTAGCCGGTGAAGACCACGAGCTGGTCGCCTTTGTGAGACGGACAAGCAATACGCGGGGCTTTCCCGAGAATGTGGAGCTTCGCGAGGGTGACTTGCTGGACCCACCTTCTATTGAAGCTGCAGTGAAGGACATCGACGTTGTCATCCATCTTGCAGCGTATTTCGACTTTTACCCGAGCGACGTAGACTTGCTCTATAGAGTCAATGTGGACGGGACTCGGGAGCTGATGAATGCGTGCGTGGGTACTGGTGTTGAGCGCTTCATCTACTGCTCGACGACTGAGACCATCGGTCCTGTTCGATATCCCCCTGGAAACGAGGACACGGAGTTGCGTCCTCAGTTTGACTATGGAAAGAGCAAGGTGCTTGCAGAGCAGGTAGTGCGAGAGATATCTGAGGACACTGGTCTGCCTCACATCATCCTTCGCCCCACTGGTGTGACAGGCGAGGGGGACCTATACACAGGCTACGAGTTGATTAAGGCGATAAATGACGGGGCTATCCCGGTTCTGCCTGGTGATGGCGAGAAGCACCTAATGTATACTTATGTTGGTGATGTTGTTACCGGTTTTGCGAAGGCTGTCGTTTCCAAGAGCGCAGAGAACGAGACATTCATCCTCTGCCCGGACGAGCCGATGAAGTACAAGGACATTGTGAACTTCATCGCTGACTACCTCGGTGTGGAGCCGCCGAAGCGACGTGTCCCTACCTCTGTCGCCAAGCTGGGCATCGCGTTGTTGAGTCCTTTCAAGAACCGTGGCAAGACCACATTCCTATGGCACACAAAGACGATTGAGAGCATGGATCAGGAACGATGGTATACCAACGAGAAGGCGAAACGCATGCTTGGATGGGCGCCCGAGTACACCATGCAGGACGCCATCAGACGTGCGATTGACTGGTACTTTGAGAACGGCTACTTGGAGCGGAGGTCATAGTTTGGATGCATTGCTTGGCCTGATACTCATCATTTCACCAATCGTGCTGGCATTTGTGATGCTTATCTGGTTCAAGAGAGCTGCCGATGTTACCGGTGTTGTTGTGTGGCTCGTGACACTTGTCATCGCTATCGCAGCATTCCAGACAGACATTGGCGTGGCGCTCACAGCGAGCGCAGCAGGCATTGTGAAGTCATTTCCCATATCGCTGATGGTCGCCACATCGATTCTCATGATGACGTATATGCAGGAGACTGGGTCTCTTCAGCGGTTGATTGTCTTCTTCAAGACGCTCGGCGGCGGTAGTCGTCCCATGCAGGTCATGCTGATCAGTCTGGGGCTGGGCCTGTTTCTGGTCGGCATTGGGGCCACGCCGGTCACAATGTTGCCACCGGTGATGCTGGCGCTCGGATTCTCGCCACTCGTCGCGGTCGCATTGCCAGCGATTGGCTACGACCCGCTGACGACTTTTGCCCTGCTTAGTGTCCCGGTCAAAGTCTTTGTCATGGAGTTCGGTCAGGCAGCCGGAGTCGACATCAGCCTTGCAGAAGCAGGAACGGTCTTCGCGATGTATATGCCTGTCATCACGACGGGGATCGCGATCTCAATGCTATGGATTGCGGGTGGCCGGGAGATGCTCTTTCACAAAGAGAGCCTGCTCTTGGCTATCATATGTGGCGTCACAGCCGGCGGTGTTGCCATCGTTGCCAACAACCCCGTTGTCGACCAGACGATTCTTACCAATGTCTACGCAGGGGCCGCGGTCATCTTTGTCCTCTATGCGTACACCAAGCTCAGGGGGCGTGCAATCATCGATCGGAGTACGTTGACAGAGGAGGACTTGGAGATTGAGGCGTCCATGAGTCTGAGACGTGCAAGCATCCCGTGGACTATCCTCGTCATTCTGTGTCTTGCAACCACTCTAGTCGAACCACTCAAGTATCTGCTGGCCGTACAGCTGGACTGGGTCGTGCAGGTGGGCACTTACCCGACTGGCATAAGCACGAAGATTCTGTGGCAAGCCTACACATTGATGTTCATAGCAACACTTGCGTCCCTCCCGTTCTTCAAGCACGATAGTGAGACTCTGAAGCGGACATTCTCCACGTTTGCAAAGCGTGCGCCAAGGCCGGTTCTCGCAGCGGCGATCTTCTTTGCGATGGCCGAAGTGATGAACTTCAGCGGTTACACGATGGACATCTCAGGCGTCTGGGCATCGCCGTCGGATCCGACGAACAACATGATCTATCTGTTGGCATCGATGACTTCTGAGTCGCTGGGTACGGCCTACCCTGCGACCGCTGCTTTTCTTGGCCTGCTGGCAGGCTTCATCTCCGGTTCGGAGACCTCGGCCATTGCCATGTTCACTCGGTATCACTATGAGGCCAGCACGATGATTGGTGCTAACGCCGTAGTAGTCGCGGCCTCGAACGGAATTGGGGGCGGTCTGGCAAGTGTGCTCAGCCCTGCAAAGGTTCAGAATGCAGCAGCTGTCATTGACGAGATTGGAATCGAAGGCGAGGTCATTAGGTACGGCGCTGTTGTGGCCATCTTGATGACTGCCGCGGTTGCGGTTCTCACCATGCTGTGGGCCTTCGCATAGCCTACCTATTCACAGTTGTCATGATTTGACTGTGATGAGCCCACAGGCAGCGTCAGAGTTTGAGATACAGCGGCCGGCAGGATCACGGGATATCGCGACATTGCTTGGTGATGCCGCGCAAACGTAGAAGTCACGTATCCACGGCGGATCGTGTCCTGTGAAACCTGCCGCGAATTCTTCGGACGGTCCTGAAACGACCTGTAGCGTGCAGCCAGACTATTGTGCTAAGCAGAATGGGAATCGCCGCGACATCAAAACTCGTGAGAAGCAGTCCCGCCACTGACACGAGGACTGGTATCACGAGGGCAATTGCTGTCGCTCGATCAGGTCTCGCAAGGGTCCTTCTCACCTGGGGTGTCATCACGATGAGTGGGATCCAGAATCCGGCGATGGCTAGGACAGCCCCCTCGGGGGACAGTGAGCCCTGCACAGTCCACGGCGCGCCAGTCCGACTCACCACGCACAGAAGCAGTGGGACAAGGCTGTATTCGATAGTTGAGTCCAGCATGACATTCCCGACCGTAGTGGCTGTCCCGATGTCGTGGTGAACGCTCCATGGCACTACGGCTCCTATGGCGAAGATCACACAAGCCAGTGACCGCGAGTCTTGGAGAACCGTTCGAAGGCCTGATATCCCTCGGACCCCCAGCCTTCTGACCACTGCGACTAGAGAGACCGATGTCAAGACCACGGCTATGCCAAGGGGTACAGCGGGCATTGCGAAGTTGAGAACGTGAAATACCGGGAATCTGACCACTAGTCTTAGGTTGTGGTGTCCGTCAATTGTGAGGGAGGCCGTCGCGTAGTATCTTGGGTTCAACGAAAAGACCGAAACAGTGATGCGGGCTCCGAAAGTTGCTATGTATAGACTCTCCGGCACTGGAGAGTATAGCGTGACAGAATATTGAGGCTCCAAATCGATTGTGACCACGATATAGATTGGAATGTCGGGATCTATATCGAGATACATTCGGGCCACCGGGTATCGTATGGAGAGGGCAGCGCTGCCGGACGAGTCAATGGTGAATGTTGTGGGGCCGAATTCTTGGACCAGATGTGAATACATGACCCAGCCGCCCGTGGCCCGATAGTGTCCGGCGGGAAGATACACTACGTCGTCGTGATTACGTGGAAAGAGTATTGCAAAACCGGCCGTTCCGTTTCTCGTCATGTTCAGAGCGGGCCAGAGTTCACTTCGGTGAAACACGCCGCTGTCAAAGAGTTTCTCGTCGTTTCCTGAGAGGGCTGTCAGTTGCACAGGATAGAGTTGAGTCGTAGCATGACCTGTGATCTCGACAGCCTCGATGTGGATCTGCGATTCAGGCATCAGGAGAATCGCAATCTGAACCTTCAGCAGGAGAGCCCACCTACCATGGCTACCGTTGACAAGCGACACGGGCAACGAGTAGTGTTGTGACTCGGAATCAGCATCTGCTGTGAGTTCGAAGGTTGCCCGGCTGTCCGCTACAGATGCCCACTCTTCTAGAAGCTGTGTGGTCAGGTTCAGCTGACATGCTCCCCCGTCGACACGGAACGATACCGTGAGCGTGAGAGAGTCGAAATACCCAACCGCGACACTCTGATATCTCGTGAGCACCAGGATCTCATTGCAACCAGACACCGCCACTCCGTCGGTATCATTTCTCGCCTCCAGACTGACTGGCGAATCATCGCCGACGGATGATTGAGTAAAGAAATGCCAGTCATCGGTGATCCCGAGTGGATTGCTGCTATAGACGCTCACTTGCGTCGTGGGACTGGCTGGCATCGTGTCCACCTGAATGCTCGGGGTGACATCATTTGCCCCCTCTTGGAGCAGCGTCACAGTTGTCTGATGGGTCACTGGCACAATGAGCAGAAGTGCGCCGCCTATGAGAGCTGCAAGAGCCATGGCCAGCAATACCTGCCGCCTGACCTCCGCCCTAAAGACGGGATTGTCACGAGGAATGTCTGGTCCTGACATTTTCTTCACGGGCTCAGCTCGCCTCATCGATATCAGTCTACTTTTTAGACCATTCACGCTGGTAGTCGACGCCAGAGGTCGAACACTCGCTCCCACAGAAAGGTTGTTGCCGAGAAACCGATTGCAACCGCAAACAGGGAATGCGCCGAGTAGTCCACACCGACAAATAGCAGGTAGACTACGAACAGGGTAGTGACAAAGACCGCGTAGAATGCGTTTCTAGGAATTGCTCTGAATCCAACATATAGAAAGTCGGCCAAGAAGCCCAGATCCGCCTCTGAGCTGACCACATAGTCACCGTCTGGTGTCTTCTCCACAAGGCCGTGGTCAGCGAGCTTGTTGAGATGGTAAAGTGCGACGGTATGACTGCTAAGCCCAAGAAGGCGAGCAAGTTCTCTTGGACCCATTGGCTGGCGCTGACCTAACAATGCTAGTAGAGTCTTCCAAGTCGTCGGGCCAAGTTTCATGACCAGGGGCAGCGGGTCTTCGTGCTTCTTCGTCTTTGCCCGGTTCATAGTTTCAGGTCGGTGAGTGACCACTCAATAGTCTTCCGCAGATTCGAACTCGGGAACATTCAATGTCAGACGAGTTTCCATCCCGACGGGGACTATGAAGGTTTCGTGGAGCGTCACATTATTGGTTGTTTTCAGAGTGCGCCCCGTGCGAAGCGTGTTAGGGTAGTTTCCTATCAGAAAGGCACGGATGGGGCACAGGGACTCTGTTCTGATTACATCGATGACTTTGTTGATGAGTGCCA
>CAZSTY010000063.1:0-6953 GCA_964609885.1 uncultured archaeon | reverse complement strand
GGACTACAAGAGGCTTTTCATTCTCGAGAGAGGCCTCGACTATATTAGGACCAACATGCCCACGTGACTGCAAGAACAGGAATCGTCAGAGGGCGCCTAGTTTAAGAGGCGTGTTGACAGTACTCAGCAGGTTGTTGGCACAGGGACTGTGAGGCGGCGGTGGATGGACAGGGTTATTCTTCGCTACAGAACGTCGAACGGGCTAGAGAGGACCGTGAATATCGACACAAGCGAAGCCCGCCTGAGTCTGGAACTACGTGACATCGAGTCCATCGACTTGATGCCGCTTGTGTGGTGTACAGAGCTGGAAACTCTGAATCTTCAGTACAACAAGATTCGTGAACTTGATCTCACACCTCTTGCGAAATGCGCTGCCCTTCAAGAGGTCAATCTGAGTCACAACGACCTCCGTGAGATAGACCTGACACCCCTGAGTTCCTGTCACAACCTTAGGGAGCTCCGGATCGACAAGAACAGAATACGACGTGTCGACGTGTCCCCACTCTTTGAGTGCCCGAAGCTCGAGATATTCAGACGGGACGACTTTGTCAGCCTTACCGCAAGTATTTTCCTGCGGTCAATTGGGAGCTGGCCTAATGTGCTGATGGACGAGTATCACAGAATCCTGTGGACGCACGGCGAGTCTTCTGCCAGACCGAGCCGTTCATGAGAAACAGCCGACGCAGATGAATCAGCTCAGTATGGAGATGACGCGATGAACTTGGGGTTACATGACAAGCATGTACTGGTGACCGGAGCGGCTGGGGGAATTGGCCTAGAGACTGTCAGGATGTTCTTGGCAGAGGGGGCGAGAGTCACAGCTGCCTACCATCGTTCGATTGGCCAACTGCAGCAGCTCCTTAACGACCACAAGCGCCTATTCACTGTGCAAGGTGATATCAGCAGGGAGGAAGACGTACGAGGAATCTTCGAAGAGGCGAACAGCCACTTCGGCCGGGTGGATGTGCTTGTGGCGAACGCCGGAATCGCGAATGAAACTGGTGTTGGCGTCGATGAGATGACCCTCGAGCAATGGCAGAGGACACTGAGTGTCAACCTCACCGGAGCGTTTCTGTGTGCCAAGTACTTCTTCAAGAACCTGAAGACATTCAGAGATGATACAGCTGCGCTCATATTCGTTGGGTCCACCGCCGGAGTGTTTGGGGAAGCGTGGTATAGTGACTACGCAACTTCGAAGGCGGGCCTGTACGGCCTCATGTTGAGTCTGAAAAACGAGATAGTGTATCTTGCCCATCGTGGACGTGTGAACATGGTCAATCCGGGTTGGACGAAGACCCCAATGGCCGAGGAGGCACTCAAAGACCTTGACATGGTGAGGAGGATACACCAGACTATTCCTATGCGCAAGACTGCCACCACGCACGACATAGCGAGCGCGATAGTGTTTCTGGCCTCCGATCATGCGGCCGGCCACATAAGTGGACAGGCCATCACGGTGGCTGGTGGGATGGAAGGACGAGTACTGTACACCGCCGAGGAGGCTCTGAGCCGGGAGTCTGAGCCATGAGCTCATTTGACAGGCTGGCCATTGCCTACGACAACGCGATAGACTGGGAGTCACGGCTCTCTCGTGAGATACCATTCATAGAGTCGTACTTGCCTAGGGACAGGCCGGGCAACGTGCTGGACCTGGCATGTGGAAGTGGTCGGCATCTGGTGCGACTGGGAGAAATCGGTCACAATGGACTCGGAATCGACAACTCTCCAGATATGATTCGCACCGCCCGCGTCCTTGCCGAGGAGCGTGGAGTAGATGTGCTCTTTGAGATCGCAGACATGCGTGACTTAGAATCGGTCGTCAATGACACGTTCGACACCATCCTGTGTCTAGGCAACTCGCTTGCGTTGCTCCCGACTCTTGAGGATGTTCGGCGGGTCCTCTCAATTACTGCAAGAAGGCTCCGTAGCGGAGGCCACATCATTCTTCAGACTCTCAATTTTGAAGAGATACGCCGAAGCGGTTTCCGATTCTTTCCACTTCGAGAGGGAAGACTGGAGGACGGACGCACCGTTATGTTTGTGAGGTTCTTCGAACATGATTCAGACCGGCCCGTGTCGACCCTAGTGATGGCTGGGCTCGTCGGTAGCAATGTCGAGTGGTCGGCCATTACCTCGACCCAGCAGGTGCTGAACCTTGACATGCCAATCTTGAAACAGGCACTGAATGAGGCTGGTTTCTCTGACGTTCGGTTTTTCGGCGGCTATGACCGTTCAGAGTTCGATCCTGGGAGGCATCGCAGCATGGTGTGTGTTGCCTCTCACTGATAGCTGGAGAATGGCGTGATACTAGGGCAGAAGACTTATCTGTAAATGTTTACCAATATTTGGTAGAGATTTACCTTCACGCAGCAAGCAAGACCGCCGTGGTGATATCTGTGAGCCTACTGTCATCTCATGAATCAGTCGTGTGGAGCGAGTTTCACAGGGGTCACACCACGAGCGAGATAGCTCAGGCAACCAGAGACCCCAAGTGGCTCCACGAGAGAGGACTGATGAGTGAGAAGGAGCTAGCTGAGGCGCTCAGGAGAATCAGAGAGATTCAGAGGCGCGTCAGGAAGAACGAGGGAGATCTTGACAGGGCTCGCCTAGAGCGTGAGCTCGACAGAGTGGCAAGGGAGTGGGCATGGAGTCCCGCCTACGTGTCGCGGGTGCTCAATCGGGCCAGGAAAAAGATCGAGAGAGCCCTGAGGAACCATGCCACAAGCCACAGACTCGACATCGAGAGCGTTCTTGACTACAAGGGCCTTCTCATGGGATTCGACTACCAGGCGAATGCTCAGGTCTACATTGTCTTTACGCTGGACCTTGGTGTGGTAGTCTGGTACGAACACGACTCCTATGGCGGGAAGCCATGCTCCGAGTGTCCGAAGGAAGAGGCGTGCCGTGTCACACTTGACACAATCATCCGAGAATACACCATCACCCTCCGGCCTGATGAGGTCGAGCTCCCAATGACACAACAGTCCATCGCGGTCTTCCGCAAGCTGGCTGCAAAGGAGGTACCTCGATATAAGAGAAAGGAGTCTGATTGAATGGGTGGGATTGTCATTCGGCCGCCGATGGAGCAGGTAACGAGCGGAAAGGTGTTCAGACCTGACAGGCGGTTCATGTACAAGTACTACATCCTTATGGTGCTGTTCGCAATCACGCTGTATGCACTGATTGTGGGCGGATGGCTAGGCATAGGATACATGGCCATTGTATTGGACCAGCAGCTGGGCTATACGGCCTATGTTCAGGTCGTGGATCAATGGATAGGCCCAATCACCTTCTGGTATTGGGTCGTAACGGCATTCTGGATGGTGCCAGCCGCCGTGCTGATACCGCTGTACGTGAGATCAATCGAGTACTCGGTCATCTCGGAGTCTGGGCAGGCGATGCCAGAGGTCTATGTCAAGAAGGGAATAATCAATGTCACACGTAAGCACGTTCCCTTTAGGACCATCACAAACATCTCGAGCCGCGCGGGACCGTTTGACAGGTTGCTGGGAATCGGAAATGTTGAGATTGAAACTGCAGGTTATTCGGGAACCTCTCAGATGGGGCCCGAGGAGAAGCTCGAGGGAATTGTCTTCTATGAGGAGCTGAGAGACTTCATCCTGCAAGAACTCCGAAAACTGAGGGGATCCTATGTCACAGGGACCGAGGTTGTCAGCAGAGAAGAACCGGTTCCCAGGATTGACGACTCGCTTGAAGATGAGATTCTGACAGTGCTCAGGGAGATCAGGGATCTCCTCAGGAGAGTTGTTTCAGAGAATCGAGAGTAGAGTCTTTGACGGTCACAGTGCCGTCGCCCCTCTCTTTTGTACCGAGCAAAAGCACTCTACCGTTCCATAGTTGTGACACCAGTCGACTGTTACGCTGGATAATACAACTCTTGTTTCTTCGAGGCCTCATTGGACCGGCGCCCATAACGTCTAGGGCGAGCGTGCCGTTTCTGTGGTCTGTAGGCGCCTACTCGCTCGCGAGTGATCTTCTCTTCCTGTGAGCCTTCGTCATTTCGGGTGCCATCTGGCCCTACGTAGACGGAGGGAATAGTGACATCACCATCCAATAGGATCCGGCCCCGACGCATCCTCTGCATAAGATCACCGGTGGTGATATATTTGGCAAGAATAGCATAATAAGATTGTCATTTTGCCCAAGAGACCTCTTGGGAGAAAGGTCAATACAAATAATAAGGATGTTTCATTAACGGTGCAGGAGTGCGATTGACATGAAGAGAGCTCTGCGAGTCGCCATCCTGACTCTTGCCATGATCGCGTTCCTAATGGTCACGCCGGCAAGGGCCACGGTGGTGGGAAGCCCAGCTGCAGATAGCCCGTCAATTGTGGAGGTGAATGTCACAGGTGCAGGATACGCAGACTTGGACGATGACTGCGACTGCGACGACATTCACACGAGCTTCACGATCAACGTCTATGATAGTACCTTGGACTTCCAGTTGACATACATCTACTGCTTTCTTGTATTGCCATCCGGTGATGTCTATTACGTCAGACTCACAGTAATTGGCAGATACTCTTCTCTAAGTGTTGACCTAGCCTGGTACAACATGGTGACCGAGAGTGGATGGTACAGGTTCATCGTATACACCGAGATACCATACTATCACTTCACGTTGGCAACGCACGACGACGTGACATTCGATCCTCCGACCGACGGTAACCCAGGACCGCCTCTTGTCTCGATTCTGTCTGTCACGGCCTCAGGGTGAGGACCTTCACTCCAGAGGGAGAGAGGAGGTGGGACTCTGGCAAGTCTGACGGGACAGTATCTCTCGCTGCTCATAGCGATACAAGAGAACCCATTCGGAACCGTCGAGGATCTCGCAAGACGGGCGGGCATATCGAAACCCACCGCTACAAAGCGGTTGAGACTCCTGCAGGGCGGGCTTGACGGCAAGAGATACTTCGTTGTGAACCCATTGCTCGATTGTCGCAACATGGGGCTCGAGTCGGTAGACGTGCTCTTGGAAACTCACAACCTTGATGGCATAGAGACACTTGAGCGGGTTGCTAAGTATCACCCATATACTGCCTACAGGTGCCGCTGCTATGGCGCCATGAATGGTGTGTTCATGCAATTCAGAACGCCAATGAAGACCTCCTCTCGAATAAGAGAACTGGTCCGTACTCTCAAGAGGGAGGGTGTGGTCAACCGGTATCGGTTCCTCACCACTGCAAACGAACCCACAATCTATACCTCACTGAGAATCGATGGGTGGGACCCGAAGACACTGAGCTGGAACTTCAGCTGGGACAGGTGGTTCAAGAAACCAGTAGGACGAATCAGGTCACAGGAGAGAAACGGTCCCGCGGGTGGAGCTCTGCAGTGGCTGACACGAAGAGACCTGAGCATACTGTACGAACTCATGAAGGGGGCAAGAAGGAAGAACATAGAGATAATCAGGGCACTGGCAAAGGCAGGCATCAAGTTTACGCCCCAGACTTTCAGCCGTCGGTTCAAGATGCTCAGAGAACACTGCATAGAGGGGTACCGAGTCACTTTCGATCCCAGTGCCTTTGACATATACAGCAACGTGATTATCTTTGGGAGGGGAGAACGGGACACGCTACACAAGCTCAGGACACGTCTTCAAAACCGTCCAATCCCATTCGAGTCGACAATGCGAGTCTCCGAGGACGAGATCTTCTGGTTCTTGAGGCTTCAGCCCACACATCTGTCCCCTCTTCTGGCCAGCCTGTACTCGCAGCTCAATGAGATGTCGGTATTCTTGGTCGATTATTCTCACAGTCTTATCTACTACATCTGGCCAGAAACACTCGACGAGGATGCACACAAGTGGCGCACCGACAGGAGATTCATGATAGACGATGTGCTGGACGCGGTTCTCGGACGTAGTTGATTTCTTCTAAATACTTATTTGGGCTGCACCCAGCCGGGTGACTAGGCCCAAGGCCAGTGACTTGAGAGTTCTGTACTGAGAGGTTGCGTGCATTGAGGCGGAGAGAGGCCATAGTCATCGTTCTCCTTGTCCTACTAGGGGTGAGCGTCTATGTCAGCATGGCTGGACGACCGGCAACGTGGAACCGCAGAATCGTAAATCCCCCCGAATATCTTTGGCGTGTCAAGAATGTCATCAATGACAGTTTCTGCTATACCGCCGTGATTGAAGATGTAGATGGTGACAATAGGCCAGAGGTGATCTGCTCCGAGTCTCAGGCCACCTCGGATCTTTCGCGAATCACTGTTCGGGACGGGCCCACAGGTGTCGTGGAGTGGTCGAGAGAGTTTGCAACAGCGTTCCCAACTGACATAGCATTGGGTGATCTCAACAAGGATGGGACCCCAGAGATGGTCATAGGACTCGATGGAATTGGTGTTGTTGCCCTCTCGGAAACGGAACCGTGATGTGGATGCATACTCTGGCCATGGAGATGGAGCCAAGGTTGGCACCAAGTGTGGCCGAACTCAGGTCGGGTGACGAGCCGAGCATCGTCCTTCCCACAGCGAATGGTACCGTGTATCTCCTGTCCGGGACGAATGGGGACGTTATGTGGTCTACGGTCGTTGGAAACACCATTGAACGACCAGCGGCAGTCGCGGATCTCGATGGGGACGACCGAAGAGAGATTGTGGTGACCAGTTGGGAGAACTGGACCCGATACGTGTCGGTCTTGAATTCCGTGGATGGCACAGTTGTCTGGCAAGTAGTATGGGACGCTGATGAGAATGATAGCACCCTATCCATGCCTGTAATCGCGGACGTGGACCGCGACGGGACGCAAGAGGTGATAGTGACATCACGGACAACAGTGGTAGAGCTGAACGGCGATGATGGTTCAAAGCATTGGGTGATCCCGCGCGGAGGAAATCACGTCAACCCCTCGGTACCTCCTGCCGTTGCAGATGTGAACGGTGATGGCCAACTTGACATCGTGTTTACGATTGACCTCATGTACGTCCGA
>CAZSTY010000062.1:0-6986 GCA_964609885.1 uncultured archaeon | reverse complement strand
GGTTCTACAATCAAAACACCAATTGTTTGGTCGATAGTCGGTGTAGATCAGACCACGATTCCATAGATCTATGAAGGTAGCCTGGGTCACAGCTCGATATTCAGGACTGTCAGTTCGATAGCTGCCCTCGGGGTCGTAGGTGTTGAACCCAATTCCAAACCGCTTGAAGACATCTATCACTTCCTTCTCGTAATGATCAAGCTGCTCTTTGCACTTGGCCACAAACTCCGCTCTTGGTGTGGTGTGCATACTCATGCCGAACTCTTTCTCAACCCTCAGCTCCACAGGCAGACCGTTACGATCTATTCCAAGAGGGAAGTTCACCTCCAAGCCCTGCATGCGGCGATATCTTGCAATCATGTCAATCTGTGTGTAGTGAAGTATCTGACCCAGATGGACATGGCCTGACAAGTATGGCGGAGGTGTATCAACACTGTAGATTGTCTTCCCAGAGTTCGGATTGAACTCGTACGTCTTCTCTCTCAACCATGTATCGATGAGTTCCTCCTCCGCAGAGGGCTTCCATCGTTTGGAGGTGAGTCTGGGTTTGAACTTCTTTGACAAGTCCTTCAGTCTCCTTAGTACCAGCTGAGGATGTTCTGCTTCGGCTGGCGTCAGTCACTCATTCATCAATTAAGAGTTTCTGGCTAAGTGTGATTATCCTTGGCATCTATGCTCGCTGGTACCGATGACGAGTGCAGGAGGGGGCCATTGCTGGGCCCCCAGCTGGCACTATCCGAAGAGCTTCTTGCCAATGAGAAGACCCACAATTACACATGCAGGGGCGACCAATGCCACGTACATGAGGGGGACATTGGTTTCGAGGTTGAAGCCAGTTGTTGGCGCAATGGGCGTTGTCACGCGTTCAACTCTGAAAGTGGTCGTGGATTCAATTGTTAGGTTTGCACGGCTCACGGACCTTGAGAAATCATAGCGCATGTGGGTCAAGACACCGTCATCGTCATACTGCGCCGAGAGTTTGTAGGTGTATGTACCATTCATCTCATACAGCGTTTCCTCCACATTCACCGTGATACTGAAGGAGAAGCGCCCGTCCGATGCCGAGTGTGTAAAGGTGCCCTGATCAACGCAGCTGTTGTTCTCGGTGTCCGCCACAGCCTGGTCCCAGTTGGTTTCGTGAGTGCTCCATATAGGATTCACGAAGAGGTAGTGGCCGGGATGATATGGGGAGTAATACGGATGAAGACCGAAGGCAACCGACTCGGAACGGTTGTCCCCGTCGCTATCGAAGGTCTGCAATGTCCAGTAGACCTTGTTATCTTGAAAGGCAACCGAGTCATTTGCCTCGACATACATAGGGTTGAGATAGAAAGCCCAGCCCTTGTAGTTGTACATGATCACGTCGTCGCCGCCCTGCTGCGATATATTCCAGACATGAACAACGAATTCGCCATATACGTCGGATGTCACAAGGGGGCCATCATTCTGTTGCCAAGTCTGATCAAGCCAATGGGCAACAAAACGATATGTCTGCCCCGTGACTGCCGCCCTACTGGTGGATGGCGCAACGACAACCATCGCGGCAATGACCACACATGCTACTCTGAGGACTCGAAGATTCAACTATAGATTCACCTCGTGAGAATTGTACCTTGAAGTGTGCGACTCTATATAAACAGTGACTACGATATTTCATGCCCGCTCGACTCTGAGTTCGGAATCGGCATGGCGCCGAACGCTAAATCGACATGTTTCGAAAATTCGAGAGGCCGGTCTATTCGGGAAAGCTTCTTTAGGCGCTGGCCCGAGAGCTGCCCGGCTTGTAAGAGCAGGAGCAGGAATATGCGAGCAGTTCTGAAACTCGGAGGCTCACTCCTGTACAGCGACGCCGGAGAGGTAAACTTGGACAGGATAAGAGCCTACGCAGACACTCTTACGAACCTCATACAGACAGGTCACAGGTTCGTAGTCATAGTTGGGGGTGGCAGACCCGCTCGCACATTTGTATCTGCAGCACGTGCCCTTGGTGCCAACGAGGCCCAATGTGACTGGCTAGGAATCAAGATTGCAAGGCTCAATGCCGAGTTGTTCTGTGCAGCACTTGGCGACCTTGCATATCCCAAGGTTGTAGACTCACTTGACGAGCTCGAAACCGGATTCTGCACGGGGCGCGTTGTGTTAATGGGCGGATTGACTCCCGGACAGTCCACGAATGCAGTGGCGGCACTTGCCGCGGAGCTGGTTGGTGCAGATATTCTGCTCAATGCGACAAATGTGGATGGGGTATACGATAGAGATCCAAAGTCACCGGGTGCGAAAAGACTCGAGAGAGTAACAATCAGGGAGTTGGAAAGGATTCTCTCGGGGGGCGGAACACGCGCCGGCGAGTATCGTCTGTTTGATTCCGTCGCCATTAGGGTGGTGGCTCGCTCGAGGATTAGAACTGTCATATTTGATGGCCGTGACCCCCAGAATCTTGTACGCATTATCAGTGGTGAGAGAGTAGGAACGACCATTGTCCACGATACCGAGAAACCGACCTGAGGAGGAGTGCGCATCATGCGAAGGCTACTGGAGAAGATATTCAACTCGAAGGCACAGACCCGTGTTGTTCAGCACTTCCTTGATAGGCCGAAGGAATTCTTCAACCTGAGCAGAATCGCAAAAGACACCGGCTTAGCTCACTCGACAATTCATCGTGTCGTCCAGCCTCTTGTGGACATGGGGCTCATCAAAGAGATTAAGGTGGGAAGACAGATTCGCCTCTTCATTCTAGAGTCTGAGGATCCTAAGTCAAAGATACTCATGGAGTTCTACGACAAGATAAGGCCCCATCTTGAGGAGATGCTGTAGCTCTACTCGTGTAAAGCTGCGGTCCTCAAGGAAACTCCTATAAACCAACTTGGCAGAATAATTTCCCAGTGTGCCGAGGTAGCCAAGTGGTCAACGGCGGTGGACTCAAGATCTAAGACCACTCTCAGATGAGATATCCACTCTCGTAGGAGTTCACGAGTTCGAATCTCGTCCTCGGCACCAGTTCTCTCTTTCTTCACTCGTACTTGGTGCCATTATGATTGTCTGGAAAAAACGTGCGAGGCTCTCACGTTGCCTCCAACGCGAGAACCTCTCTCCTAGAGATTGCAGACCGCGTAGGGGAGTATGCATCGCTCCTCCTCTTCGCCGGCCTGTCGAACTGTCGGTCCAATCTCAGCCGCCTCGCACTGTTGTGAGATAAGCATGGGCCAGTGCCTCGGTGGAGATGCGGCTGTGAACAGCCCGGTATCTCCGGACTACCTTGTAGTCAGCATCACTCATCGTGCAAACCTCCACGCAGCAGGGGGGCTCCACCTCGAAACGTTGCTCACCTCACGCGCCTTAGCGCCTGCATCCCGGAACTTCTTGAGTCGTGCCATGGTAGTTCACACGATACATGACACAGAGAGAGTATATAATGCGAAGCCACATTCGACGGTCACGACTTGTAGTCACATGATGTGACCATTCTGTGGTGGACACGACCAGCATGCTCACTTCTTGAGGAAACGAAACAGTTCGTCAAGGGAGCGGGTGTTTATGATGTCGTCTGCCTCAAGCCAACCACGACGAGCTTGGAACACACCGAAACGCATGTTGTGAAGTTCGGATGTTCTGTGCGCATCTGTATTGATGGCGATTTGAATGCCCATTCGTTTGGCAAGTCTAAGGTGACCGGCACCCAAGTCCAATCTCTCCGGATAGGCGTTCAGTTCCATCGCCACGCCGCTGCCTCGGGCAGCCTCAAATATGGCCTCGATGTCCACCTCATACGCCGGACGCTTGAACAGCTTCCGCCCAGTGGGATGGCCAAGAATGTGGACATGCTTGTGTTCAATGGCACGTATGATTCGTTCGGTCATTGTCGCGCGGTCCATCTGCATCTTGGAGTGGACAGAAACGGTCACGACATCTAGCTGGGACAGAACATCATCTTCGAGATCAAGAGTACCATCTGGCAGGATATCCACCTCGGCCCCCTTCAGCACATGGACGTGCCACCTGCCCGAGCTGTTCAGGTCGTCAATCTCGTCGATGCGCCTGAGAATCTGTTCCTCGTCCATTCCCTTCGCGACTGTCAGGCTCTTTGTATGATCGGCAATGCAAATGTACTCATAGCCCAAAGCCTCAGCGGCTTCGACCATCTCCTCAAGCGTATTCACACCGTCAGAGTGATCTGTATGCGTGTGCAGATCGCCGCGGATATCACCGAGTTCTACAAGGGAGGGAAGTCGTCCGACCTTTGCAGCCTCAATCTCGCCTTGGTCCTCTCTCAGCTCTGGTGGAATGAACTGTAGACCCAGTGATTGATAGATCTCAGACTCCTCTGCTCCCGCAACAAGTTCTTCGCCCTTGAAAAGGCCGTACTCATTGAGTTTCATACCGGCACGCTGTGCAATGCTCCGAAGGTGTACATTGTGGTCCTTGCTACCTGTGAAGTACTGAAGGCCAGCCCCATAGCTCTCCACGGGAAGCAGCCGCAGGTCGACTTGGAGACAGTTGGTCAGGCGAATGGATGTCTTCGTGTCACCACGCAGCAGCACATCCGATACATCAGGATAGCTGACAAAGGCCTCAGTGACATCACTGGGTCGCTCACTGAGAACAAGAATGTCTATGTCACCGACCGACTCCTTTCTGCGGCGGAGCGAGCCAGCCACATCGATTCGGGTAACGGGAGCATGGCCTTTCAGATGTTCCACGATGGCATCAGCAATGGGTAGCGCCTCAGACAGGAGTGTGCGACTCATCCCACCACGCACGAGCGCAATGCCCTCAGCGATCTGCGCGATTGTCTTGGGGCCTATCCCCCGTAGACCCTTCAGGCGACCCTCGTTGATAGCACGTTCAAGTGACTCGAGGTCTGTGACCTTGAGACTCTCATACAAGAGCTTGATAGTCTTGGGGCCCACACCGGGAATCGCTTCAAGTTCTTCGACCTTGACGGGAATCCGCTGTCGTAGTTCCTCCAGCGCCGACATCTTTCCAGAGGTGAGATACTCCTGAATCTGCTCTGCGATTGACTTTCCCACACCCGGAATCTCTGTCAACGCATCTCGAGCGGCAACCGCCTCTATGTCTTCACCCAATGCCTCGACAGAGCGTGCCGCCCGGGCAAATGCGCGGGGCTTGAACTTGTTCTTTCCCTCCACCTCTAGCAAGACGCTGATCTCATGAAGGAGCCTTGCTATCTCACGATTCTTCAAGCGTAGGCCTCCCACTCCTTTGACCACGGATCGATTGAGCGTACCGTTTCAACGGCAGTAAGAATGTTTTCTTCGGGGGTGTCCACCGTGATGACACACCCAGGAGCAACTATGACCCCACTCAATCCTGCGTTTCGGAGGACTGTCAGAATCTGAGCTTCTACGGCATCACGGTCGCCGGTACGAAGAACACCGTTGTGGTCAATTCCCCCAAGAACCCCCCGCCGGCTGATCTTCTTTCCCTCGGCTAGACTGAGGGCCGCACTCTGATCCTCCCAGTTGACCGCCGTCACACCAGGGACACGGGAGATTGTGCGGAACCGTATCCGCTCTCCGGGCTGACATGCATGTAGGTGAAACACTATGAAGTCAGCACGGCCACGAACACGAGATATGAGTCTGAGTTGATACGGCAGGATGAACCGTTCATAGTGTTCGTCGTTGACCGAAGTTTCTGTGGAATGTTGTGATGCGATGAATAGTCCGTCGGCACCGGCATCAAGTGTTGCGTTTGCGAAGTCAGCCATGACGTTTGTAATCATCTCAAGCACTCGTTCCATGAGGTTGGGATGCGTATCAAAGTAGTCTGTCACTGGCCCTTCACATAATTTGTCAGCGACCATCGCGGGGTCGAAGATTGTCGCCATTGTGGGGACCCGATCCTGTGCATACTCGTGGATGAGTTCCACCGCACGGACCTGTCGCCCGAACTCACCAGCATTGACATCGACGGCCTCAAGAACCTCCCAGTCGCTCGCCTCCTGCACACGGCAGTTCTTGCATGTTGTAGAACCTGAGATCGCGCCGTCATAGATGACCTCGCACCCCCAGTCGACCACAGGATAGCGCCCATGAAATGATATCTTCAACAGGTCGTGATTGAATCTGCGATGGAACGCAATCTCGGCCTCCGCAAGTCCCTCAGGTGTCCGATCGTGTTCAGGGTGATGCTTCCAGACGGACACTGGTACAGTCTCGGCAAGATTCCCTAGCATCACTTCTCTGATAAGCTCGAACTTTGTCATGGCTGAGAAGGCAATGCCCCCGACGATAAAGAGAGTTTCGTCGGGGAGCACCTGTCAGCGAGTCACTCAAAGAGGTCCTTTGCAATACGGCTTAGGCGTGGCTCACTGTCAAGAACCTCGCCAATCTGCTTCTTACTTACGGCCAGCCGTATCTTCTTCGTACGACCATATCGCCCCTTCGAGATGACGGTCGTGTTGATGAGCCCCAACATGTCCAGCTCAGAGATTAGGTCAGAAACCCTGCGCTGTGTCAGAGTGTCCAAAGACAATGCTCGTGCAACCTCTGTGTAGACATTGAAGCACTCACCTGTGAAGATGTCACGCTTGCCCTTCTTGGTGAGTGCATAGACTGCGAAGAGGACCGCCTTTGACTGCATTGGAAGTGTCTTGATGGCCTCAGAAACACTGTCACGCTCCAGAATCTTCTGGGCTTCTCGTACATGTTCCTGTGTGACCCTGTCGTCACCTCGGCGTTCTGCGAGCTCCCCGGCAGTCCTCAGAAGATCAAGGGCTCGTCGCGCATCACCATGCTCTTGAGCCGCAAGGGCACCAACGAGGTTTATCACACCCTCATCAGCAATCACCCCATCATTGAATGCCAAGGACACTCGTTGCTCAAGAATCCCTTTCAGCTCCACAGCATTGTAGGGTGGAAACACGACCTCTTCCTCACCAAGGCTGCTGAGTACACGTGGGTCCAGCATCTCCTTGAATTTGAGGTCGTTGCTGATTCCGATGATGGAAATCCTGCTGTTCTTCA
>CAZSTY010000061.1:0-7033 GCA_964609885.1 uncultured archaeon | reverse complement strand
AAGAGAGTCATCGAGAATTCGCAGTGAGCGCCCCTTCTCAGGCCACAACGTAGAAGTGTGTGTGTCGGGTGAGTCACCCCGGTGAGTATGTTGACGACGCATCATGAGGAGATCACAATTCGTACAAAGGGCAATTGTGACATGATTGACATAACAAGAGATGTTGCAAAGTCCGTAGAGCATAGCGGAGTCAAGAACGGAATATGCACTGTTTTCTGCGTGGGATCCACGGGGGCCATCACGACCATCGAGTACGAGAGCGGACTGTTGAAGGACTTTCCCGAGGCTATGGAGCGTATTGCTCCACGTGACGCCATATATGAGCACCATCTCAGGTGGGGAGATGGCAACGGTCACTCGCACGTGAGGGCCTCTGTCGTCGGGCCGAGCCTCACCGTTCCCATCATCAATGGCCGTCTGTCTCTAGGGACTTGGCAACAGATAGTCTTTGTAGACTTCGACATAAGGCCCAGAAGCAGATCGGTTCAGGTAATGATAGTGGGTGAGTGATCACTGGCGCGGTGACGCCGGCAGCTCCCAAGTCAGCTGGCTTGTGTCATCATCTGCTGGGATTGCCTCCCGGAGCTTCAGAGCGAGATAGTGCACCCGAAGAGCTCTACGAAGCCTGTGAAGCTGGAAAGGAGTGTCCCAGCCCGGAGTGCTGTCCCGGTATCCAAAGGTGTCAAGCAGTTCCCTAATTGTCTGCAGCTCTTTGCGGACTTGGGCCTTGACATCCTCAATCTCTCGGTCAATAGTCAGAGCCGCCTCATACATACCCGTTCACCAGCGAAATCTCCTCCTCACGTCGCAAGATAACAGGTGGTATTGCGCATGTAATACCTCCCGATATATTCATCGTTCTGTGTTCCTGTGGCCACGTTTCTGCACAGCATGCCTCCGCATAGGCATTCCGCACACCGGGCATAGACCGTCGTTTGGCGCCTTTCTCTCCTCGTGCCCGCACGCGGGACACTTTGCCCCCCATGTTATCTTTCTACGAAACCGTCCAGTCGGATCAATCACCTGCAGACCAAGCTCCACTGCGGTATTGAGAAGTGCGAGGTCGTTCGAAACCACAGTGACCGAAAGACCCTCTCTCTGCTTCGTGAGTGCCAAGGCAATGAGACTCGCGTCGGACTCGGAGAGTACATCGTAGTCACCTGTGCGACGCGCCGCCTCACTGACATCACGCATTGCTCTCGAGTCAGGTACCTCAGCCCTGAGTCTACCGAGTGACTGAAACGTTCCGGCCCTCCAGCGGCTTGGCGCGTTGACTATCTCGTTCAGAATCTGATCCGTGGTCAGGAAGAGCCCCTCGGGATGCCTGTTGAGCCAGCCGGTAAATAGTACCCCGGCATCTACAACAAACACATGCTGCAAACAGACCACCTACAGGGTCCGCGGGACCAACCTAGTGCTTAGCCGATCGTAATAGTTGTCGTAGAGCCTGATGAACCTCGTCACCTTGTCAGACTTCCTGATCCAGACAACACTCCCAGGCTCGACTTCCCACCGGGTCTGTCCATCAATGACAACATATGCGCCGGCCTTAGGCTTTGTCAGCTCGAGCTCAAGTGTGCTTGTATCAGGTATGACGAGGGACTTAAGCTCGAATCTTGGAGGGCAGACCGGTACAAAGATCAGACCGTGTACATCGGGCGTGAGAATAGAGCCGCCCGCCGCGAGAGCGTAGGCTGTCGAGCCGCACGGTGTGGCAAGCATGGCACCGTCCGCACGACCATAGTCAACGCGTGTGCCGTCAAGGTACACCTGAAAGGTAAGGAGGCGTCCGGGCAGGCGTGATGTCACGTAGACCTCGTTCAGGCAGTCGTCAAACCGGCGGTCTTCGACTCCGGAGGAGAGGTTGATACACCGCTCAATAATGCAGTCACCCCTTAGGACTCGTTCGAGGGCACTCACGGCGGTCGTCGTGCTGCTCTCAGTCAGGAAGCCGACGGTGCCGCGATTGATGCAGAACAACGGGGTCTCTCGATCCCTCAGAAGGGTGAGCGTGTGAAGAATAGTACCATCTCCACCAATTGTGACAACAAAGTCCACGTCCATGTCCTCAATAAGGGTGGGCTCTGCGCCCTTCTCAGACACGTTACACGAGCCAGGATCCACCTGCACCTCGAGGCCCTTGGAAATGAGGAACTCGGTCACTCTCGCCGCAACGCGCTCCATATCGACGCGTCCGGGCTTGCAGACCAGCCCAACGCGTTTCCGATCCGTGAGAATTCGAGGGCTCTCCTCAATCATGACCGCCGCACTCCGCGCGTGGGGTTGTGACAATGCCATTTTACTCTTGTTGCTGAGCTCTGCAGGCGAACAGACCCAGTTTACCATAAGGTATATGAATGGAGTCACAAGACCCACTCCATACTCGGTACCAGTTGGTGAAGCGTGTTGAGTATCAGGAAGACCGAAGCAAAGACCTTGAAGCCGGGAAGCTATTTCATAATCGACGGTGAGCCCTGCAGAGTGGTGTCCATCGAGAAGTCCAAGCCGGGGAAGCACGGCGCAGCAAAGGCCAACATCGTCGCAATTGGGTTCTTTGACGGCCGCAAGCGCAACGCGATTATGCCGGCTGACAGGATGGTTGACGTTCCGGTCATTGATAAGAAGAGTGCGACCATCATCGCAGATATGGGGGAAACCTACCAGCTGATGGACAGCGAAACCTACGAAACCTACGAGGTTCCCAAGCCTGCCGACGAAGAGATCGCTGCCAAGTGTGCCCTCAATGCTGAGGTTGAGGTCTGGGAACTGATGGGCAGACGTGTGATTGTCCGTGTTAAATAGCTGAGTTGTTTCGCGCCACAGTCGGAACCCTAATGTGAGAGAACAGGCCAACACCGCATGACGCCGTCGGCCGTGGTGTTATGAGTGGGCAGCAGTGAAAAGGTAGATGGAAGAGATCTGGCAATCATTCGACTTCTCTTGCAGAATTCGAGAAGTCCTCTGAGAGAGATTGGCAGACATGTTAAGCTTAGCCCAAGCTCGGTCAGAAACAGAATAGCGAGGCTTGTCGAGATTGGCGTGATCAAGCGTTTCACGGTCGATGTGGACTATAGGAAACTGGGCTACGAGATACAGGTGCTGGTCATGATCACTGCCAAGCCCGGCTCATCAGAGAAGCTCTACAGAAGGCTCTGTGACTACGAGGAGGTGGCCGAGGTCTTCTGGACGGCTGGCCCTGCAAACTTCGTGTGTGTGGTGAGAGTCAAGAACATGACCCAGCTCTCACACTTCATGACTACAGAACTGGAGCAGCTAGATAGTGTTGAGAAAATCGAAACGATATTCTTGATGCCGGGCCCAGCCTACTGCAAGGAGGATTGAGTTGAAGAAGAAGTGGTGCGGAGGGCGAGATTTGAACTCGCGAACTCCTACGAGATGAGGACCTGAACCTCACGCCTTTGACCTGGCTTGGCAACCTCCGCCTATTTTTCGATTCTGAAACTCGTGCTTTTAACCGTAACGGCGTGTTTCACTGAAACACTCGATTTTTCGGACGCCTTCCGAAGGCAGTCCCAGTCGCCCATCAGAGTGATGATGCGGTCATCGTTGAGAGCCTCGTCCACGTTTCCATCGAACACAACTCTGCCCTCGTGCATCACTACCACACTGTCGGCCCAGTTCTCAACAAAGAATCGATTGTGCGTCGTGAACATCACGCTCACTCCTCCATCACGCAGCTCGTCAACAATCTCGACCATGCTCTTGACCATTGGAAAGTCCAAGCCCGTGAAAGGTTCGTCGAGAAGCAGTATCTTTGGGCGCATGGCAATGAGCCCAGCGAGCGCAACGCGTTTTGCCTGTCCGTGACTCAATTCATTCACCGGATGGCTCCTGTATTCGGTCATACCTACCAGGTCCAGTGCCCATTTCACACGAGCTTGGATCTCGTCTTCATCAAGACCTTGGTTCCTCGGCCCGAAGGCCACGTCCTCCCACACCGTCGGCGCAAATAGCTGGTCGGCTGGATTCTGGAAGAGGTAGCCAGTCTGTTGCCGTATTCTCCAGAGGTTGTCCTCAGTCACCGGTAGGCCCAAGACACGAATCTCACCAGATTCGGGAGCGAGCAGGCCAAGTATCAGTCGCATCAGTGTGGTCTTTCCCGAGCCGTTTAGCCCCACGAGAGCCTTCTGCTCACCCTGTGCAAGCGTGAGCGAAACATCGCGCAGGGAGAACCCTTCATAGCTGAAGTTCACATTCCTCACAATAATCGCAGCATCCATGGTACGACCACATCCAATAGGGAGGGAAGCAAGTAGCTCATTCCAAGAGCGATCGCAATCAGGCACGCAACAAGACCGGTGTCCCATCGCCTGAAGCCGGAGCCAGCAAGAGATGAGTGAGAACTGAACCCTCGTAGTAGCATCGCCTCGTACACCGTCATGCTACGGTCAAGTGCCCGATCGATAGTTGAACCGACCAAGTAACCCAGCGAGGTTATACGCTCCCATCGCGAGCCACGCTGGAAGCCCCGCAGTATCTGCGCCTCGTGGAGCCGATCTCGTTCCTCGATGAAGAGAGGGATATACCGTAGCATCACAAGCAACGAACCAATCATGATTGCAGGGACATGGAGTGTTCGGAGGGCGTCGACAAACTCGGCCAGAGTGAGATGAGAGAGGCCGGTGAGAAACAACAGCAGGAGCGCGAACATTCGAAGGGCGAGCAGTGTCCCCATGCGCACCCCCTCCGCGTATACATTGAGAGAGCCAAGTGGAGTCGCTATGGTGAACAGGACGGTGGACCCGTACAGCACCGGTTCGAGAAGCAACCAGATGAGGATTATCACTTCGAAACGCAGTGCCAGAGAAAAGACTGTCCGCCAACGGGTCCGCACAACCGTCCCTACCACTAGGATTGCACATATCACGGATGCCACAACAAGAGGCTCTGTCTGGACTGTGGTCAGCACAGCCAATGCCAGTGTCGAGAGCAGCACCGCCGCGGGGGAGAATATCCTGCGGGGCCGCTGACCCTCGCCAAATGGTAATAGGAACTTGCTCATCTTGCTGCGACTCCGTTTCATGTGTTGATGCTCTGCCAAGTCACCTCATGACGGTCTACAGGACTTGGTCACTCACTGTTCCGGGCAAGAGCCTTGAACACAACCATTCCCAACACGAGAACTATAATGACGCCAATGGCGCCAGTGAGCGCCTCTACGACAGGACCCTCACCCAAGAACGCCCAGACGCCCTCAAAAGTGCCTTCCGGCTCTGGCACACCGGAGAAGTCGAATAGTGCCCATTCAAACCCATCGGGATTGCTTGATGCCAGTCCTGCGAATATGACAACGGATAGAATGGCAATAACAACAACCACAACGGGAATCACGAATCTGACGATCTCGTTTCGCTCCATTGGAAGTACCTCCTATGTGCTGGGCTCGGCCCAAGGTGCGTCCACGGCCTTTGCCAGCTCTCGCACCTCACTGTCACTCAGAAAGGAGATGACTTGCGGTCTTGCCTTTACGAAATACAACAGAATCACAAAGGTGAGAATCGCTTCACCAATGCCGATGAGCGCATGTATGCTGGTGATTGCCACGAGCCCCGCTAGTCCGAAACCTGGCACGGTCTGCAGTTCCAGTCCAAGCACGAAAGCTGCAGCAACGGTGACAATATAGGATGCCGCAGATGTGGACACAAGCACGGCCGTCCTTTCGCTCATTCGCCTCTTTAGACCCTTGAAGAAGAACAGGCTCAGGCCCCACCCCACCAGGCACGAGAACACGCCCATGTTGAAGAGGTTCAATCCGTACGTGAGGATGCCACCATCACCGTACATCGCTTGGACAAAGAGAACCAATGCGATCACCAAGATTCCTGCCCAAGGCCCCAACATCACAGCCACCATGGTGGATCCGACCAAGTGGCCACTCGAGGGAGGAACCGGGAAGTTCACAAACTGCGCAGCGAAGACAACTGCTGCCAGCACACCTACGTAGGGAACTGTCTTTTCGCTCAACCTCTTGTTGACTCGCCGGACAGCAACGTACAATGCCGTCAGGCTAATTGCGTACATTAGAATCTGTAGTACTAAGGGAACGACACCGTCGGGTACATGCAATGATTGTTGTCTCCTGTTGGTGTTTGATGCGGGGGCCACGGGGCCACTTAAGTGTGTTACTTCTTCGGAGTTCGTGTTACAACGGTATGTTTATTGTGTCACTGATGACACGCTGTGCACGCTCACCAAGAGGTCGATGCCAATGACGCACCAAGAGAGCGAGCCGGAGCTGAAAAGATTCGGGGTTTCGGTCCCCGAGGATCTTCTCAGACGCTTCGACGAGATTGTGAAAAAGCGCGGATATGTGGGCCGTTCTGAAGCAATCAGGGACGCGATGCGTGGGTTCATCGCGCAGTGTGAGTGGGAGTCAAAACAGGAGGGGCGCCTTGCCACACTGAACATCGTGTACAGGCACCATCCCAGGCTCATGTCGGATCTCATCAAGGTGCAGCATAGCTCAAAGGCGCATGTCATCTCTACCGTGCATGTCCATCTCACACACAGCCACTGCTTCGAGGCCCTGACAATCAAGGGTAACAGGGACGACATTGAGAAACTGGCGAACAAGATAGGGGGACTGACTGGTATCGAGTACGTACGCCTCTTTGTCTTCTCGCTCCCAGAGGACGAGAATGGTCACGAACACTAGACCGCAACTGTATCATGAACATAGGTTTCTATGATTCAACGCTCACTGCTCACTCTCTCGGCTCATCTTGAAGACGACAGTGCCGCCGGGAGTCAGTGGCGGTCCGGGATCCAGACACTGGACGTAGTAGTCAGACCCGTGAGTCGCCAGTCCGACAGCATCGGGAGATACCCCCGCGCGAATTGCATGAAGGTATGGCGTGAATGACACCGCTGCCCAGACACAGTAGGCGTCGGTCTCAGACATGACGAGCTTGGCACCGTCAATCACGATTTCGTCGCCCACTTTGAAGATAGGACATGATCCCCGAATGTCATGAACTCTGATACGGACCCTAGTCAATCTCTGCACCTCACA
>CAZSTY010000060.1:0-7054 GCA_964609885.1 uncultured archaeon | reverse complement strand
AATGTTGTGTCGAGGTCTTGAGAGCCCAACGGAGAAACTCTCGCACCGAGCCGGAATGTCAGCGGGTTGGCAACGGGCAGGACGGTCACAGACCCGTCAATCCTATCGAGCCCCCTCAAGTGCTTCATGATGAGATAGCTGGCGTACACATCAGTAGCGGAAATCCCGTCCATCCCGGCAACAATCAGTACCCGTGGATGGTCATCACCGTATGTGTAGAACCCGAGTGTGGTTCCTGTCTTGAGGTCTATATCGACTGCGTCCACAACTGGCTTGACCATATTCGGTCCCTCAACTGGCCTCGTAGTTCTGGAGCAATTCAATCAATAAGAAGGGATGTATCACCATTACTCAGGTCAAACCAGCTCTCATCACAGTTGAACACGTAGATGTCAGTCCTGAAGTCGTTGTTGAGTACAGAGTCGTGCCGACCGAGTGCGTACTTGCTGTCCATCTTGATACAGGAATAGTCACCAGCTGGCTTACAGTGTTCAGTGAAGAGGTCCGGATGACCACACGACTGAGGCTCCCCTATCCAGATGAGCGGCGATCCCCAGCGCACAATATCTATGGCCGTCATGGACAGGTGCGGCTCCCAACAGGCTAATACCACAGCAGGGTTGTATTTTCTAACCGCCTCTATGGCATCGATGGTTTCGACCTCTTTGGGGAATGCGATTCTATATCGGGGTGACTTTGCATCGGTCGCAATGATTGGTCGTTCGACCCTTGGTTTGAGAAAGTCGGTCAACACCCCGTCTCCGCTCATCACCTCGACGACTGGCCCCTCGCTGCTGCCCTCTCGTAGAATTATGTTGACGATGTTCGCAATCTCAGCGACGAACTCCTGACTGAATACCTGGAATATCCAGCGACCACCAAGGTTGCTCCCGTTGAAATAGCTCTTGAGCTTCCAGGTACGTTCAATGACCTCAAGTAGCGCGCGGACCTCGGAATATGGCCTAAGGGTCTGGTGTATGTCGATGAACAAGTCATACTTGGTCATCCAGTCAGGGATCATGGGCGGTCGGAGAACGGTGTGCTTATGACGCTATGGATGTGGTCGCTGATTGTGGTCAACGCCAACTGCCCAAAGCTCTAATAAGGGAGCTATGCACTCGCCACTCAGCGAGAGTGAGCTAGGATGGATTGCGTTCTCATCTGAACCTGTCTGCTTTTTCGAGTCCTTTATAGAGGACATTCCTCTCGGCTCATTCGTCGGTCATGCCAAAACCATAGTCGAGGCCAGTGAAGTTGAGCGACGCAGAGAGTGAGTTCACAAAGATTGAGAAGAAATGGCAGAGGCGCTGGGCGAAGGACAAGATCTTTGAGGCCGACCCAGACCCCAAGAGACCGAAGTTCTTTCTGACAGTGCCCTATCCCTATACCAATGGCGCTCTGCACATCGGGCACGGTAGGACGTACACTGTCGGCGACCTGATTGCACGCTACAAGCGCATGCGCGGCTACAACGTGCTGTTTCCGATGGCTTCCCATATGACCGGTACTCCGATCTTGGGAATGGTGGAGCGTATCAAGGCCGGTGACAAGACTGCCATCGAGCAGTACAAGAGAGACCTCCGTCTGTACCTTGAGACAGAGGAGGAGGTCGAGGCACAGCTCGCCAAGTTCACCGACCCATGGGTGACTGCCAAGTTCTTTGCAGATGCAATCTCAGCCGACTTCAAGGCCCTTGGCTACAGCATTGACTGGCGGAGGAAGTTCACGACTGGCGACAAGATCTACAATCAGTTTGTCAGCTGGCAGTATCATAAGTTCAAGGACAAGGGATACTTGAAGCAGGGTGACTATCCGCTCCTGTATTGTCCACGCTGCGGCAACCCTGTTGGTGAGGATGACCTGCTTGAGGGTGCCACGGCGAAGATCAAGGAGTTCACAGCCATAAAGTTCGGTTTCGAGGATGGCTACATAGTCCCGGCCACTCTGCGTCCGGAGACAATCTTTGGCGTCACGAACATGTGGATCAATCCCAAGGCCACCTACGTCTGGGCCCGCGTGAATGGTGAGAAGTGGCTAATCTCGAAGTCCGCAGCAGAGAAGCTCAGGCTTCAAGCAAAGATGGTCGAGATACTGGAGGAGTTCCCTGGCGCAAGGGTTGTCGGCAAGAAATTCCGGGCTGTGCATGACGACCGCGAGTTGCCAATCTTGCCTGCCGACTTCGTGGACCCTGACAATGCAACGGGTGTCGTGTACTCAGTGCCAGCCCATGCACCCTTCGACTATATCGCCCTGCGTGACCTGTGGGACGACCCCTCTGGCCTCGAAGAGTACGGCATCTCTCCAGAAGAGGTCCGTTCTATCCAGATGATCAGCATGATTGACATCAAGGGGTACAGCGAGTTCCCTGCAAAGGATGCTGTTGAGAGACGCAACATCAAGAGCCAGAACGAGGCGGAGGCACTGGAGGACGCAACACAGGAGATCTACAAGGCAGAGTTCTATGAGGGCATCATGAAGGAGAACTGTGGTCAATTCTCTGGTCGGCCAATCAAGGATGTCAAAGACGACGTTGTTGCGTGGATGAAGTCGAACAACCGCTGTGATGTCTTCTACGAGCCCGATCAGCGTCCTGTGATCTGCAAGTGTGGCAGCGACGTACATGTGGGAGTCTTTGCCGGGCAGTGGTTCCTCGACTACACAAGTCCCGGATGGAAGGAGCAGGCCCGGAAGGCACTGGACGAGATGGCCATAGTGCCGGAACTGTACAGGAACCTGTTCGAGGCCACGTTTGACTGGCTGACCCAGAGACCGTGCGCTCGAAAGAGAGGCATTGGGACGAGGTTGCCGTTTGACCCGGAGTGGATAATCGAGTCGCTCTCGGACTCCACGATCTACATGGCATTCTACACGATTGCCCACAAGATCACCGGCAACAGACTCAAGCCGGAGCAACTGACCCTGAGCTTCTTCGACTATGTGTTCCTTGGCAAGGGGACACCAGCAAAGGTGTCTGAGGAGACAGGCATTGACGCAGCACTGCTGAAGGAGATGCGCGACGAGTTCCTGTACTGGTATCCCAACGACCAACGTCACACAGCACCCTCCCACATCACGAACCACCTCAGCTTTGCAATCTTCCATCATGTCGCGATATTCCCCAAGAAGCACTGGCTGCGCTGCATAAGCCTGAACGAGCATGTCAACATGGAGGGTGCCAAGATGTCAAAGTCCAAGGGCAACGTCATCCCGCTGGTGGAGATTCCAAAGAAGTACGGTGCGGATGTGTATCGTACCTACGTGATCTCCGCTGCAGAACCCGCAAGCCTGATGGACTGGCGTGAGCGTGACGTGCCGGCTGTGAGGAATCGTCTGCGTAGATTCATCGAGATTATGACAAAGTACTCGCGGAAGGAGCCGCGCGTCTATCGCAAGAAGGACAAGCCCACAATGGCGACGCGGTGGCTACTGTCAAGGGTCAACTCAATCGTGCAGGACGCCACTGACAGCATGGAGGAGTTCAAGCTCCGTGACTATGCGCTATTGGTGACGACGGAGATGATCCGAGTCATCAACCACTATCTGCGGCGCAAGGACGTTCCAAAGGAGGAACGCGAGGGCACAATGGCCTATGTCTGCGACATCTGGGTCCGCTTGGTGGCTCCCATGACTCCTCACATCGCGGAGGAGTTCTGGCACAAGATGAAGCGCGAGGGCTACGTTTCACTGGCCCCGTGGCCAAAGCCTGACAAGAGACTGATAGACCCCAAGATTGAGCAGGCCTTTGAGGTCGTGCAATCTACCATAGCCGATATTCGTGAAATTCTCAGTCTGCTCAAGGAGAAGAAGGCCTCTCGGGTTCACATCTATGTGGCACCACAGTGGAAATTCGATGTCCTGAACAGCATCCGTGAGGCCGGAATCCCACTCGTCATGAAGGACATGATGAAGCATGTCATGTCCAATCCGGAGTTCAGGAAATACGGCAAAGAGGCACAGGCACTGGTCACCAAGATCGCCAAGGAGAGCAGCCTGTGGGACCACTCGGCCAGTGCCAAGGACGAGCTTGAGGCACTGCAGGGGTCGGCCGGATACATTCAGAAAGAAGTCGGACTAGAGGTGATCGTCCACAGGGCTGACAAGTCCGACTACGACCCAGCCAACAGAGCAAAGAATGCCCTGCCAGGTCGTGTATCCCTGTTCATAGAGTGAGATACTGAAAAAAGAAGATGGGGGGATGATGAGCCCAAGGGGCCAGCGCCCCACTCATCATCCTCTATCTTGGCTCTACTTCCTCTTCTTGGCGATGATGATTATCACAATCAACACACCAATCACAGCGGCAACAATCAACATGTTGTTCTTGACCCAGTCCACGATGCCTGATGTGGGTATGATCCCAGTTGCCTCGTTGACTTGGATGCTTCCGTGAACCGCGCTCCATGTCCCCGCGATGCTCTCCATGTAGATTGTGTAGCTGATGGTACCTGCGGCATCCGGCTCCCAAGAGTAGGTGTAGATATCACCACTCCCTGACATCGTGTGGTTGGTCCCATCGAACTCGATGTACACCGCATTGATTCCCAGTGGATGTGTCACATTGATTGTGACCGTCACGGTTTCTCCGACTGTCACAGGGTTCGGATTGGCAACCGGCCCCTCCCACTCGGGACCTGGGACGATGAACACCCGGAAGCTCTGTGTAACCCAGTCACTCCACATGCCAGAGCTGTCGCGAACCCTCAGACGCCATGCGTAGCTTGTACCGTTGGTCAGGGGAGTCCCTGTGTACGTGACGCTGGTGTCTTGGTGCTCGAACTCCACTGACATCGAGTATCCAAGTGTACTGTTCCCAATAGAGCGGATTGAAGGAATAAGGTATACATCCCAGTATCGTGATGCCTTGTCAGTAACAATGGTTCTGATTGACATACGGCCGCTGAGAAGAGCATCCCACTTGATCTCAACTAGGAGGTCGTGCGTACCTGTGTACTCGAAGATGTTTTCGACATCCAAAACGACTGCATGGCCGATGTTGTGAACAGTGTAGAAGTGCTCGTCAATGACCTTTACTGGTGTGGCCCCTCCATAGTTTGCAGCACTGTCATTCTGTAGTGGTCCCTCAAGTGGAGTCTCTAGCAGGGACACTGTGAAGTTCTCGAAGGTGACATTGCCAGTGGAGTAGACACTGTCGAAGTATAGACGATCGATGATGCCCGTACCGTCAAAGAGCGATCGGTCGTACTTCATCTGCACAATGCCGCTGCAGCCCACAGCTGTGCCGAATGGAAACACGTTGCTATTGGTCGACCTCATGAGCACGTCAGTCGTGGAGTATTCAAACCACATGACATAGGTCCGGTCCACAGCGTACGATGCGGTATGGGTCGTGTAAGCACCTGTACCCACAATTCCAGCTACGGTGCCAGGTCCAGTATTGGACCTCTCTAGTTTTATGATGTCGCCTGTGTTGTTTGTGAGTCTGACCTCAATCAACAGTGCAGAGCGATTGCTCACCCAGAAGCGATTCTCAAGGTCGATGGCAAGCTTTCCATCAAGCACACTGACCTCGTATGTTTCTCTGTTGAGAACCACGACTGGGTTGGCTGTTTCGAAATTGGCCTCAAAGTCTGTTGTTAGAGGATCATCCGAGGGCACAGTGGCCATTGTGACAACGAGGTCCTTGAGGACAGCAGTTCCCGTGTCCGCCGCGCCAAAGTAGATTCTATCAACGACGCCGTTTCTTGGAACCAACGTGCTCGGAATCTTCATCTGCAGACGAATCTCGTCATGGACACCGAACGGGTGGTAATTGCTGCCGCCACTGGTGGCAGTCGAAACGGCCACAGTTTCGGTCTGGCTCTCGCTGTGCCATAGTCGTGTTCCGTTGAAGTACTCGTTATCCCAGAGCTCTACTTCGTAGCCAGTCTGTTGATCTGATGGGTCGTCATCAGTGAAGTCCCATGAGAACGTCGGTGTCGTGTCTTGCACATAGTCGATGGCGGTGTCGCCAGTGTGGCGTCCGTCAACGGCAAGGTCTGTTGCAGATGCTGTGTTGTATGTCAGGACTATCTGCGAGGCGTTGAAGCTGTCGTATTCCTTCTCTGTAAAGTACTTCCAGCACTCGGTGGAGGCGCTGGCCTCGTCCGCGAGGGCCACAACCAGAGTCAGAATCTTGTCGGTGCTGATGGCCTCTCTGACAGCCTGAGTTATGTCCCACTCGTACCAGTTCTTCGCCTTGAACATGTCTGGTGCTGCTGGGCTGTCTATGACATCCAGCGGGTCTGTGTCGAAGTCAGGGGCATTGGCCCATGTGATAGTGTCATCTGACCAAGAGTCGTTGCTTGTGGTGTAGACTGCAATCGGCTCGTCATCGCTTGCGTTCCACTCTTGATTCAGGTGGAGCCGCAAATGAGCCTCAGTGAACCCAAACTCTGTAGGCACCGTGGAGAGATTGAACTTCAACCATGATCTGCTTAAGTTTCCACCGAGGCTTTTGCCTACAAACAGTCCGCCCTTGTAAATATTGGACTTGAAATTAGAATCTGGAAAATTCTCGTATACTGTTTCGTCCTCTGTGACTGGCAGGACTAGGGTGGGGTCCTCACCTTGGGCGGGGGCGCCCTCCCTCTGTGGATGCATGGATGTGCGGGCATGATTCGACGAGGCTGGCATCAGGGGTGCCGGCATCATCGCGAGTGACAGCACAACCAGTATTGCAACGAGTGATGTCGTGACTATTCGTTTCACTTACATTTCCTCCTCTCAACTACGGGCGCAGAATCAGTGATAGGTGGTCTTCCGGAAACGCGAGTCGAGGTATGGAGTTCTCGGTATCACAAATTCAGCCCGCGTGCAACCGAAACTACGGGGACGAAACGATATTTGTCTTGTGTTTTTGAGAATTGTAAAACTGAGATTTGACTGATTCCTCTACATAGTCCGCAGGGGCCCACTGTCCGCCAGAACATAAATGTCATAGTGCTCGCCCTTACAGTGAACGACACGGATTCGGTCGTGAGTCTGATCACCGTTGATTGTAGTTTGGACAGACTTGGACACCAGGTCCCTGTCCGCCCAGCAACGGTACTGGGCT
>CAZSTY010000059.1:0-7091 GCA_964609885.1 uncultured archaeon | reverse complement strand
GGCTCTCCCAAATGGTCAACGAGATGATTCTGGATGAACATCGACAGTGGGTTGGCTGGTCTGGTCCTGTCCTCGTTATCGGTCCTGCCCCTCGAGGTGGCACGCTCTGTCGAGATCAGTACTACCATTCAATCATAGTGCACGATAGATTGGACCCGGGTCTGTTTGTAGATGTGCGAATCACGGAGGCGTACCGGAGCTACCTGCTGGCTGCAGTGACATCCTAACTCTATATCTCTATGTCAACAATCCTCCCAGTTCTTGCGCTCTGTCTGGCTGCCTCGACAATCTTTAGGGCTGAGATTCCATCATCAAGGTTGACGCGAGGCCTCTCCCCACTTTGAATACAACGTACAAAGTCATTCAGCACCTCTTGGACCGGCTCTCCATAGACCTTTATCGTTGCGCCTCGCTCAGGCAGCCGTATTGCCCGGCCGTCTGCCAGCGGCTCCTCGTCCAGATCCTGAACGCGTATTATCTGGCCGAAGAGGTCGATGAAGAGGGTACCTTTCGTACCTGAAACGTCCATCGAACGTCTGCGCCCGACGTACTGTCTTGAGAGATGAAACACATGTTCCGTGCCACTGTCGAATTTGACAATGACAGTGGCGGCGTTGTAGACGCCCTCCGACGTATTGCACTGTGCGTAGAGGCGTGCAGGACCTTGGCTCAGTCTCGCCATAATGTCAAAGTCATGAACTCCAATGTCTTCCAATACGTCGCCCAGTGATGGAATCCTTGCAGGCTGAACGAATCCTCTTCTGTCATGAATGACGGATCTTATCTCACCAACAGCGCCCTCGTGTATTAGCGACAATGTTCTCTTGACAACCGGATTATAAATCTCGGAGTGCGATACAATGGCCACAATCTCTCTTTGTCTTAGGGTTTCTGCCACACGAATCGCGTCATCAAGCGTACTTGCGAGGGGCTTCTCAATCAAAATTCCCCTTACGCCGTCGTAGTTCTCAGCAATCGCCTGAGCTATTCTTGCATGTGTGCGCGTGGGGGTTGATATGACAATACCATCCAAGTCCATCTCATCTAACATGGCCTCAAAACTATCGAAGGGTTTTGCGCCGTACGTCTTGGCAACGGACTCCGCTCGTGAGAAGTCTGTGTCCGCAATCGCCGACAGCAACCCCATGCTGCTGAGAATTCGGGCATGGATTCGCCCCATGTTCCCGATTCCGATAATGCCTATTCTGAGTAGAACCAATCACTGGCACCTACCTGTTATTCATGGGGGTTGAAACTAAGTGGCCGTTTATACGTTGCCATTGCTCGTAGTCACACACTGTTCGTATGGTAATGACCGACATCAATAGAATGAGAATTGGTGCGGAGGGCGAGATTTGAACTCGCGAACCCCTACGGGACTAGGCCCTCAACCTAGCGCCTGCAGTTGACATGAGCGTTGGGAATCTTTCCCCAATCTCATATCTTTGACCTGGCTTGGCAACCTCCGCGCAAGTTCTGGCGAAGAGCCAGATGTGTTTCAGCAAGTGACGGCGGGCTGAGCCACTTAAAGATGTCGGAACCTATTCAAGATTTCGAATGCTTGGCTCTCGCCGTCACAAGCCGCAGAATTCAATTCTTGCATCGATGTTGCCAGGTTGCTCCTGGCCAACAAAGTGGACTTGTGCAGGTCAGTGCCACTCTATCTCGTGGCAGCTGCATACCACTCGAATGGTGGGAGTGGTCTCCTGCGTGCAGCTCTCTTGTCTTTCTTTTGGCTGCGTCTAAACATTTTCTCATATCACCTCGTATCTATAGGGCTCCTTCGCGAGCGCACTTAATATTATGGAAGACTGCACAATGCTGCGGCTCTCTGTGGGCCCGCTTTAGCCACCAGTTGTCCACAAAGAAGGAATTGAATGGAGCCCCGGGCGGGATTTTCTCCGTCGGTGTCACTCACAGACGAATTCGAACCCGCGATCCTCTGCTTACGAGGCAGATGCCCTAACCACTAGGCCACCGAGGCTCGTTTCCGGGCTGAGCGAGTGGTCTTGGTTATAAAACTTTATGATGGGCAATGGCCCAGAGCGACTGAATAGACATGAAGACGGGTGAGATTGGTGAGCGCGCGTTCCTCGAGAGAATCTCAGGACTTGTCCGGATACCCCAAGGGTCGAAACTAGGCTGGGACGAGGACGCTTGTGATATTCCCATCGATGACTCAACGCACATTGTCATCAATGTAGATACCTTCGTCGCGTCAACAGATCGGCTACCGGGAATGTCCGAGGCACAGATGGGCCGGAAACTGGCAGTCATGACACTGAGTGACATTGTCGCCAAGGGCGTCCGCCCAAGAGCGATGATGCTCTCACTGGCCGTGCCCAAGGACTTTCCTGTGGAGTCGGCAGAGGAGATTGTGCGTGGTCTGTCGCAGTACTGTATCAAGAATGACGTGGAGTTTGTGGGGGGCGACATAGGAACCAGTGACGATGTTGTGTTGACCGGTGTGGCTCTCGGCACAGCTCATCCGGATGAGATAGTTCCCCGTGCTGGTGCACGTCCAGGCGACATAGTTGCAGTCAGTGGCAGATTCGGGTTGACATCAGTTGCCTTCAAGATGCTTCTGGATGGTCTTGAGGCACATGGCTCACTCTCTCAACGAGCCCTGATTGCCGCCTACAAGCCAGTAATTGACTTCGATCTCGTACGTTTCCTTGCGGCTCAGGGGGCTGTCACTTCTGCCATGGACTGTAGCGACGGCCTTGGAATCACGCTCAACACGATGGCTGCGCATAGCAATGTAGCGTTCGAACTCGAGAGGATTCCCGCCGCTGGCGGTGTTCGGGAGTTCGCTGAGAAACACGGGATTGATTTGATGGACCTTGTGATGGCTGGCGGCGAAGAGTTTGCACTTGTCGTCACAATCCCCGAGAAGCATTGGGAGGTGGCCCGCGAGATTGCCCGAGCCAGCACCTTTGGACTGCAGCGTATTGGCCGGGTGCGGAAGGGCTCGGGGGTCACATGGCTGAGTCCTGCAGGTGCCGTTCCGGTCACCGTGAGAGGCTATGATAGTTTCAAGGAGTGGAAGTGACTGAAGCGTGTCATCATAGTCGACGGCTATGTTGATGAACCTACGTGTTTGGGTGTTCCACCGTACGTCAGTATGTACCCTAGGTACATAGCTGGCGCGATATGGACACATTCTCCAAGGACGGAAGTACTGTATCAGACGATTGACCAAGTGCGGACCAGCTTCGATGCAGCATGGAACCTGTGGTCAACAGCTGACCTACTTCTTCTGATTGCTGGCATGATAGTTCCTGGTAAGTACCTTGGAGGCACCCCAATCTCTGTGCGTGAGGCACGAGAGCTGTTTTCCCATGAGTGTATCTCCCACATCCCGAAGCTATTAGTGGGTCCGTGGGCCCGATTCGGTTGTGGGCTAGAGGGTGGCAAGATATCCCTCAGTTCTGAGGTGCTCTCTCCTCCGTTTGACTACATTGTGAGCGGTGATGCAGAGATCTTCATGCGCGATGTCATCCTCAGTGGCGACTTGGAGTCCGTGCCCACCAGCATCATACGTGAGAATATGACTGAGATTGAGGAGTATGCTGTTCGCGGAGCACGCATAATAACACAACATCCAGGCTATCGGCGCAAACACCTGATTTGCGAGATTGAAACGTACCGGGGGTGCCCGCGGTTTATCACAGGTGGTTGTTCTTTCTGTGTAGAGCCCAGCTACGGAATGCCGCAGATGCGGGACTCCAATGACATCGCACGGGAGGTCGAGGCACTCTACACTATCGGTGTGCGTGCATTTCGCCTTGGTCGTCAGGCCGACATGTTCACGTATGGATCTACAGAGATTGGGCTGGAGGAGTTTCCGTCCCCCAATCCTGAGGCAATAGAGGACCTGTTTTCTAGGGTTCGACACGTAGCGCCCCATCCCCTTACTCTTCATATTGACAACGTCAATCCTGGTACAGTCGCTCATCATCCTGCTGAGAGCCGCCAAGTAGCCCGTATCATCATGAAGTATCACACAGTGGGTGATGTCGCGGCGTTTGGAGTCGAGTCTCTCGATCCTGAAGTCAAGCGAAGGAACAATCTCAAGGTCGATGCAGAAGAGGCGCTCAAGGCTGTTCGCATCATCAACGATGTCGGCGCGGAGGCGCCCCCTTGGGAACTACCTCATCTTCTTCCGGGAATCAATCTTCTGTACGGCCTGCCTGGAGAGAGCCGCAGAACTCTGGAGTACAATATGGAATTCCTCAAGACTCTACTGGAAGAGGGGCTGATGGTACGTCGCATTAACATTCGGCAGGTTATTGGTTTCGAGGGGACTCGCTTGGGTCGGACACGATACGCACGTATCCGCCATCAGGACTTCTATCGGCACAAGCAGGAGATACGATCCAAGATTGACATTGCAATGATACAACGGGTCGCCCCTCTTGGAACTGTAATTCATTCCGCATTCGTTGAACGTGTGGAGGGCAACTCACTGCTCCTTAGACCACTCGGTTCGTATCCGCTACTCTGCCATATGCCCCAAGGACGAGATATGCCAGACGTGACTGATGTCTTCGTTGTGAGTCATGGTCCGCGGTCCGTCAGTGTCCTGCCGTTTCCATTCTCAGTTCACAATGCGACACTTGCTCAGTGGAAGAGCATTCCAGGCATTGGCGCCAAGCGTGCAGCACGACTCAAGGGTGCAGTTTCTTGGAAGAGCATTGCCGAGATTGAGTCAGCACTTGGAATCGAGATTCCTAGTTGGCTGGCGCGCACATTGAGATTCCAGAAACAAACGAAATGAATGGCGGGCCCGGCCGGATTTGAACCGGCGACCTCTAACTATCCTCGGTCGTGTCATACACGCGCCCCTAGAAGGCTAGCGCCCTATTCTTCTCCCGGACGACGATTCATCCGGGTCCAGACTAGGCAACGGGCCCTTGTGTCTTCACGGCGACAGTCCGGACATAAACCTTTCCGCGAGGCACTCACTCGATGAATCAAAAATAGGGGATGACGAGCGGACAGGCTCGCAACCCGCCCGCCCATTGAGTCTTGTTCTTTGAAGAGTTCACTCTGTCTAGCCAAAGAGGCTTCCAAGACCTGCTGTGAACTCCTCTTCCTTCTCTTCTTCCTTTTCCTTCTTCTCCTCTTCGGCTGCAGGAGCTGCCTCGGCGGCGCCCGCACCTGCGGCGGGAGCGGCTGCTACTGGCATGGCGGCTGCACTCTTCAGGGCCTCATCAATATCGACGCCCTCGAGTGCTGCAAGCAGGGCCTTGATCCTGCCCTTGTCAGCCTTCACGCCTGCTGCAGTGAGAACGGCCTCCATGTTCTTTTCGTTGATCTCCTGGCCTGCCTTGTGGAGCAGAAGGGCCGAATATACGTACTCCATTTCTCTTACCTCACCTTTACTTACCCGAACAGGCCACCGAGGCCTGCTACTGCTTCTTCTTCTTCCTCCTCCTCTTCCTCCTCAGGCTCTTCCTTCGCCTCTGCGCCAGCGTCGGCCGGTGCGGCTGCTGGAGCCGCGGCGACTGCCTGAACCTGACTCAGGACCTCGGAGGGTATTGCATCGGGACTCTTCTCAGCCAATAGTGATGCCAAGGCAAAGGCCTCGGCATTCGCCTTCGCAAGGAACTCCCGAACCAAGTCCGGTTCGAAGAACCCAATATTCAGCGCGAGGGTCTTTGCTTCCATGTCGGCCTTTGCGATGATCAGTGGGATCGTATCGCTGGTCGGATATCCCGCGTTGATTGAGAGATTGACAGCGTACTGGTGCCCGAGTATGACCTGCTGGAATAGCTCCTCAAGGTCAACATCGAGGCTCTCGCTTGTGAGAACCGTGCCATCTGTATATGCCGCTACGAGCTTCAGTTGAAGCTCCATGGGCTCAATCCCAAGTCTGCTAAGCATCTGGGCCATGGCGTTTGAGATTACCTCACCCGCCTTCACGGCCACGGTGTCCTCGGTGATATGAATCACGCCACCCTTGACACGGGACGGAATGCCAAGCGCTGCCAGTTCGCTGATGAACGGGCCGGGCGCAACGCCTGTGTTCATTGCTGGGACTATGATGTCCTTTGGTGCAATCTGGCCTCCCTTGGCAGGGGCTGATGTCTTGTTCTCACTGAGAAACTTGCCCAAAATGAATGGGTCTTGGTCACTGAACACAAAAGCAACGGGCCCCCGTACGTGATTAGCAAGCTCCTCGATTCCCTTGACACCCGATTTCTTGATAGCTCGAATCATGAGTGTGTTTCTGGCCATGCGGATTGTGGCACTTCCTCGCAGACTGTTTCTGATGCTGGTCAGCTGCTTGGCACCTACTCCCTCCACATTTACGAGGCCCACCATCTTGCTCTTCTTGATGGCTTCTGCCAGCTTCTCAACCTCTTCAATCTTCCATTGTGGTATGTGATGCTCTTGAACTGCCATTAGCTATCACCTCCACGAGGACACCTTCACGGAGGGCCCCATGGTCGTCTTAATCACGACACTTGCGACCTTGTCGAGCTGCCCCTTGTTCTCTACGAACCCGAGGATTGCCGCCACATTCTCTGCAATCTCCCGGTCACTCATTCGCTCGTGGCCGACTTTCACATGGAAGGTGGGTGTGTTTCGCATCCGTACCCTCACTGTGCGTTGATACTGATCAACCACTGGCTTGAGATCAGCTTGGGGTGGGAACGGCTTGGGCATCTTCCCACGCGAACCAAGGACCTGACCGAGATATCTACCGACCAGAGGCATCGCCTCTATCGAGGCGATAAAGAAGTCAAACGCCTTGGCCAATGCCTTCCGCGTCTTCTTCTCCTCTGCAATCTTGGGAATCTCCTCCTTCGATACCACTCGATTGACCCCCGCCTCCTTGGCCTTCACAGCAAACTCACCATCCCCAAAGGCGCAGACCTTGGCCGGGGGGTACAGCTTGTGGGGGAGCAGAACCTCTTGGTTGAACCTGTTCTCTGGCTTTGAAACGTCCAGCTCCTTCTTCCGGAAATTCACCGCCAGATCAAAGCTCTGCTCGAACTTGATCTTCCGTTCCTTTCCCTTGGTCCGAGCCTCAGCCACAGCCGCCTCGATGTTGTCAATATTGAACGACATCTGGCTCACTC